>CAXBPM010000403.1:0-3681 GCA_963977345.1 uncultured Roseivirga sp. | reverse complement strand
AGCCAAAGATTTGGTTTACGCTTTTCTTGTTGGAATAAGCTCCGTGATTGGCATCGTGCATTACCGATAAACCAATGCCAGACATGCCCATACTCATCAAAAACCAAATGCCCATCATAGGCCAAAAGCTATTGACGCTGCCAGAAAGTAATATGGCGAGGGGAATGAAGTACAGACAAACCATAAAAGCAGTTTTTACCACCATAGTGGTGTTGGCCTGCTTAGAGATGTTGTTTTCTTTAAAGTACCCGTTTACGTTTTTTCTCAGTTCGGTAACAAACTCGGGTCTGTCTTTTGTATTGAATTTGACAACGGGAGTACTCATATTGATTCTTTTACTTTGCTACAAAAGTAATGCGAATTCAGTTGAATTGGTGTCGTTCAGTAAAAGTTTTGATTATCGGTGAGCTCACTATTGATATAATGAACTCATTGACACTCAATCAACTTCGACTTATTCAGTCAAAGCACTTTAAAGCCAAGTCTGAAATAGAATCACCAATGGATAAAGACGAGGTAGCTGCTGGCGATGGCGCATTGCACACGTTAATCGCATTTTTGGTTTCTATAATAGAGAAGTCATCTAATAAACCGCCAGTTCTGTCGCAGGCTTGTGCGCGAACACCTGCACCGCCATCGATTAAGTCATTAGACTGAATTTCTGGGATGAGCTTCTGCAAGGCTTTGGTAAATGCTGCTTTGCTGAAAGAGCGATACATTTCTCCAAAACCTGTTTTCCAATACTTCATGGCTACTTTTTGGAAGCCCGGCCACATAAGTGTTTCGGCCAATTCGCCCAAATGAATTTGAGATTTCTTGTATCCTTCGCGCCTGAAAGCCAAAACAGCATTCGGTCCCGCTTCAATTCCGCCCTTCATCATTCTGGTGAAATGAACGCCAAGGAAAGGGAAGTTTGGATCGGGAACGGGGTAAATCAAATGCTTTACTAAATACTCTTTTTCTGGCTTTAATTTGAAATACTCACCCCTAAAAGGAATGATTTTCAAGTCGACATCTTCAGAAGTTTTTCTAGCAATTTTGTCAGAATACAAACCACAGCAATTGATCACCAATTTGGTCTCAAATGAACTGTCATCAGTAGAAACATTAGAATACTGCCCTTGGTCTGAGATTCCCGTTACTTTGGTGTTCAACTTAATTTCACCACCCAGTGCTGTGATTTTCTCACCATATTTTTCGGCCACCAGCTTATAATCAACAATGCCAGTATAGGGCACATTTAAGCCGGCAATACCTTTTACATGCGGCTCAATTTCGTTCATCTCCTCAACTGAGATTCTGGAAATTTTATCTAAGCCGTTTTGTAAACCACGCTGATAGAGGTTTTCTAATAGAGGTTTTTGAAAGTCATCAGTGGCCACCACAATTTTCCCACAAAGGTCGTAAGGAATGCTTTCTTGATCGCAAAAATCAATCAGCATATGGTAGCCATTGATACAGTTGGTGGCCTTTAAACTCCCTGGCTTATAATATAAGCCAGAGTGAATAACGCCACTATTGTTGCCTGTTTGATGTGCTGCTAAGGCTCCTTCTTTTTCAAGTAAGAGAAGTTTGAGGTTTGGCTTTTTCTTCAATGTTTGATAGGCCGTTGCCAAGCCTACAATACCACCACCAATAACAATCACATCGTATTTCATACTTAGAACGGTAAGTCGTCTGAGCTATCGCTGTTCAACCAATCTGGCTCATCATTGGCCGATGGTGGAGGAGGTGTGTTTCCGCTCGCTTGAGGTGCTGCACTTTGACCTGCAGACTCAGGTGTGATTTTCCAGGCTTGCAAAGAATTGAAGTACTTCACCTGTCCTTGTGCGTCAGTCCATTTTCTTCCTTTTAGGTTGAAACTCACGTTTACAGTTTGGTTAGGTTTAAAACTATCCAAAAGATCACATTTGTCTTGAATGGCTTCAAACTTCACATACTCAGGGTATTGTGGGTTTTCAGCAAATTCTACCACAAACTCTCTTTTCTTGAAAGAGGCAGATACCTGTTGGGTTGGGAATATTTCGAGGAGTTTAGCTTTGAGTTCCATTTTCTAAATTTTGCTCAAAACAATTGATTATATGATCAAGATGCAAATTCAAATGGAAACTATATTCAATAGTACTTAAACCCTTTTGTTAAACCCTAAGTCAAAGATGGGCTGAATGACCCGCTGGGTGAATTTTTATTGGCTTAAATCAAAGCTAAATACAAGGAAATGCTCATATTTGACGTTATTTTGCCAACGACTACTAATATAAAATTTCATTGAGGGGCGTACTTTTATATTTTACTGTTTTAATCTGCTTTGCTTTTAATGCAAACGCCCAAGTAACTACTGAGGGAAGAGACTTCTGGTTTGGCTTTATGGATAATGTTGTAGATGCTTCAAGTGGGATCGAAATATATATAAGCGCTGAAACTACGACTACTGTTACTGTTGCTACTCCAAAAGGTACCTTCAGCGTTACAGTTACCGTAGATCCGGGGGGGGCTAAAAAGGTAGAGCTACCGTTAAATTTAATGCCCACTGGTGAAGGGAAATTTGATTTCGGTATCCACGTCACTTCTGATAACCCTATTTCATTATATGCATTAAATAAAAAAGTGGCCAGTGCCGATGCTGCGGTAATATTGCCCACGCCTGCCTTAGGGAATGAATACTATGTGGTAGCCCACCGAGAGCCTCCAGGCGATGGGACAGGAAATGATTTGGAGTCAGAATTTTTAGTGGTTGCCACTGAGGATAATACTGAAATTGAAATCACCCCAAAAGGCGACACCTTTAATGGTTGGTTAAAAGGTGTCCCGCAGACAATTGTATTGAATGCTGGCGAAACCTATCAGGTCAAGTCAGATGAAGATTTAAGTGGTTCATATGTTCGTACAGTGAGTCAAAATAATTCTGAATGTAAGAATATTGCTGTTTTTGGAGGTAATAAGTTTACCAATGTGGGAGGCTGTGGGCGCTATCACGATCATCTCTATGAGCAAATGTTTCCAGTTTCCACCTGGGGAAAGAACTTTCTTTTTGTTCCCTACGAAACGAGGTTAGGTGGAGATTATGTCAAGATAATAGCTTCAGAAGACGATACCAGAGTGACAATATCAGAGATGTCACAAACACTGATATTAGATGCTGGCGAAGTGAAAATCTACAAAACCTTGCCGGGAGTTAGAACCATTTCAGCAGATAAACCCATTACAGTGGCTCAGTTTAGTCGAAGTCAAGAGTGTGATAACATACCAGGAGATCCATTTATGATCATTGTTAGTCCATTAGAACAAAGGATTAAGTCCGTGACCTTCAATGCCTTTGAGGTAGATAATATTGACCGTTATTATCTCACATTAATAACGGCAAGCAATGCAGTTAATGATATTGTTTTAGACGGAAAAGACATTACCGATCAATTTAACATTAAAGGTGATGCCGCATATGTTTCATTGAATATTTCTCAAGGAAACCATAGACTGACAGCTCCAGAGGGTGTAATCGTCTATGTTTATGGTTATGGTAATGTGGAGTCTTTTGGTTATTCGGCAGGGGCAAGTCTTGAAAACCTCAATGCGCAGCTTTTATTAGCAGATGCTGACCTCAACATTATAGTTGATAAAGGTTGCTTAAACTCAGATATTGATTTTAAAATTCAGTTTGAAACCATACCGGGCGAAGATCCA
>CAXBPM010000402.1:0-3681 GCA_963977345.1 uncultured Roseivirga sp. | reverse complement strand
AGTTCTCTTTTTCGCCAACAACAACTCCACTGGCACAACAAAGGAGTTGCTACATCACCTATACCAACCCAGAAGTACACGCAATCTTGGAGACTGGTTTCGACAGGTCGCCAATGTTCAATGGTAGAATTCAAGGTTTGGGGCCACGCTATTGCCCCTCTATTGAAGATAAGATTAACAGGTTTGCGGAAAGAACTAGGCATCAAATTTTTGTTGAGCCTGAAGGTTGGGATACCGTTGAGATCTATGTGAATGGATTTTCAACATCGCTTCCAGAAGACGTACAGTTCAAAGCTATTCGTAAAATTGCTGGCTTCGAAAATGCCAAAATGTTTAGGCCTGGCTATGCCATAGAGTATGATTATTTCCCGCCAACTCAATTGAGCACAACGCTTGAAACCAACCTTATTCAGAATCTATACTTTGCTGGCCAGATTAATGGAACTACCGGATATGAAGAAGCAGCCTGCCAAGGATTAATGGCTGGAATCAATGCGCACAATAAAACACACGATAAAGAGCCTTTTGTTTTAGGGAGGTCGGAAGCGTATATCGGGGTATTGATTGATGACTTGATCAACAAAGGCACAGATGAACCTTACCGAATGTTCACATCTAGAGCTGAATACCGAATACTCTTACGCCAAGACAATGCCGACATTCGTCTCACAGAAAAGGGTCACAAAATCGGTTTGGCATCAGACGAAAGGCTCAAAATTGTAGAAGAGAAAAAGAAGTCTGTATCGAAGTTATTGAATGACATTAGACAAAAGAAAATTGATCCTGATAAGGCCAACCCTGCACTTACTGCACTTGGGACTGCAACTATAGAACATCGTACGAATTACGCAAAACTGTTAAAGCGACCTCAAATTAACATTTACGATCTACCTTCTTTTGATGAAGAAATGGCTGACTACTTAGCAAAGTACGATCCTGAAATTCTGGAGCAAGTTGACATTCTTATCAAATACGAAGACTACATAGAGAAAGAGGAAAAGCTTGCAGACAAGATCAGTAGCTTGGAAAATCATGCTATTCAGAATGACTTTGATTTTGATTCCATCAGCGCGTTATCTGCAGAAGCACGTGAGAAGTTCAAAAAAATAAAGCCATCTACCATTGGCCAAGCTTCTAGAATTAGTGGTGTTTCTCCAGCAGATATTTCAGTGCTTATGGTATATATGGGGAGATAAAGAATGGAAAACTTAGAACAATGTCCACTTTGCGGCAACCCTCATTTTGAACATCATTCAACAGTCAGTGATCACTTTTTGAGTCATGAAGTATTCGAACTCATGGAGTGTTCTTCATGCCATTTGGTCTTCACTAATCCACGGCCAACACAAACAGAAATTGGCCCTTATTATAAGTCGACCGATTATATATCTCATTCCAACAAAACAAAAAGCATCTCCAGTATTCTATACAAACTGGTGCGATCATATACGCTTCGCAAAAAGTATAAACTCATTCAATCCCTACTTGGCCAGACCTCAGAAATACATCATTTGGACTACGGTTCCGGGACAGGCCATTTCATAGACTATACTTCAAAGAGGGGATGGGTTTCTAAAGGATACGAACCAGACCAAAATGCATTAGCCCATAATAATAAATCAATTCAAAAATTAATTCTACATAATTTCGAATCAATTCAACTTAATACTTACGATGTAATCACATTATTTCATGTTTTGGAACACGTGCATGATCTTAACACAGTGCTTGAGTTACTTATAAAGCAACTCAAACCAAACGGCATCTTATTACTTGCTCTTCCCAACCACAAATCCTTTGATGCCGAACATTACCAGCAGAATTGGGCAGGTTATGATGTACCCAGACATCTATATCATTTCGAGAGAAACTCTGTAAAATTTTTAGCCCAACAACATGGCCTAAAAATTGATAAAATCGAACCAATGGTATTCGATTCCTTTTACGTAAGTATGCTTTCAGAAAAGTATGTCGGTAATTCTATGACACTAGTTCGTGGAATATTGAATGGGTTCAAATCCAATCGCAAAGCAACAAGCAATGGCGAATACAGTAGCTTAATCTATATCCTTAGAAAATGACCAGAATACAGATCCTTTTTACTGTTATACTATTATCACTATTGGGTTGTGCTAGAGTGTCATCTCCAACAGGTGGGCCAGAAGATAAAGATCCACCAGTACTAGTCTCTTCCAGTCCAAAAGATGGCCAAACCCAATACAATCAAAAGACAGTAACGCTTGTATTTGATGAGTCCGTAACCACTAAATCCATTGAGAATAATCTAATCATTACACCTTCCATCGAAGGAAATTTCAAGACAAGAATTAAGCGTAATACTGTCCAACTCGTGTTCGATAGTACCTGGCGTGAAAACACTACATACTCCTTCAACTTTGGAAATACCATTCAGGACCTTAACGAAGGAAATGTTCCATCCAATCTTTACCTCAGCTTTTCTACAGGAGAAACTATTGATTCCTTAACCCTTTCAGGAAAAATAACAAACCTCTATACTGCAGAACCTGTGAAGCAAGCATTGGTCTCCCTATATCCTTCATCTGATACATTGAACATAACATCTGGCGCAGCACTATACCTAACAAAAACAGATACCGCTGGTAACTATAAATTTCAAAATCTTCCTTCGGGAAATTTCCTAGTTTATGCTGCCCTAGATAAAAACAACAACTCAAAAGCAGATACTGATAAAGAATTATATGGCTTTTTGAAAGATACAGTTAAGCTTACTGAAAACACTTCGCAACTTTCATTCTCCTTACAGCGACTCAATGTCCTTCCTTTATCAATTAAGACAAACCGTCATTTCGGAAAATACTACGATATCACTTTCAACAAACCCATCACATCTTATCAATTAGAATCTGATAATGATACTCCTTTGGTTCATCATCTTTATGCTACAGATAAGATCAGAATATACAATACCAAAGCCACCTATGGTGATTCAACAAACGTTGTAGTCAACGCAAATGATTCCATCGACAGTAATTTCAAGCAAAACATAAAACTCTACTTTAATGAATCCGATTTGGACGGAGATAAACTCACCCAAGAAATCACTCCATCATCATCATACGTCACAAATAATTTCGAATTGAAAGTAAATTTCAACAAACCCATAGCTACCTATCAACCTGAAAAAGTTATTCTACAAAAGGACAGTCTAAATAAGTTTTCTTTACCCGATTCACTCCTCACGTGGAACAGTTCCAAAACAGAGATCTCTTGGTCATTAAATGCCAGTAATTTCATTGAACCCGGAGAACAGTTCAAAGCGATCTTTGGATCTGGTGCATTCATTAGTATCGAATCGGATACATCATCAGTTATTCAAAAAACGTTTCAAGTAGCCAAATCAGAAGACTCTGGTATCATAGAAGGAACCATAACAACTAATGCACCCCACTTTATACTACAGTTATTAAACAATCAAGGAAAAGTAATTCGTGAGCTCTACAATCTCAAAAAGTACACCTTCGACAACCTTGACGCGGGTAATTATAAAGTAAGAATGATTGTAGATACTAACAATAATAAAAGGTTAGATGTCGGAAATATACTCACAAGAGCATCTTCAGAAACCATAATTTTCTACACGGATGCGCTTTCTAAAAGCAAAAATATAAGCGTTAAAAAGAACTGGGAAATAGGCGATAT
>CAXBPM010000401.1:0-3684 GCA_963977345.1 uncultured Roseivirga sp. | reverse complement strand
GCCTTTAGTTTTTGGGCCAGTTGGTGTGCCCCATGTATTAAGGAAATGAAGCTTCTACAGAAGTTCGAGCAAGAATGTAATTGCGAACTGAACCTCCATTTTGTCAATGTAGAAGAAATGGACAGGCGAGAAAAGGCTTTAAAAAGAGCTGATAAATCTGAAATCCTCGAACAACTTTATTTTGTGGAGCATCTAAACTCAACCTTCTATTCTGAAATAGAGAAGCAATGGACAGGCACTTTACCTGCCCTTCTATTAATGCACCCCAAGACTGAGCAAAGACAATTCTTCAATCGGTTGGTGAGCAGAAAGGAATTAGCGGAGTTTATAGATTCAATAAGAAATCCTTAATACGCTATTTTTTCGGTTTGTAGACGATGAATGTGAGGCCTTGTTCTGTGTTGTTTTCAGAAATAGCTTTGAAGAGTGTTGGGTTTCCTTTAACATCTTCTGGTTGGATTTCATCGCTATAGATAATGCTCACAAATTTGTCGTTTATGGTTCCTGTAGGGTATGGCAGTGCCACCTCAGTGCCTTCAATCATAAACTGCTCATACGATTTAACTTCCTTTGTTTTGCGGTTATAGACCGCTAGTTGTTTGTTGTCGGGCGCTATGTACATGTACCAAAATGCAGCGGTATTATTATTTAAAGTGAAATGCTGAACCCAGGTAGCTTTATTGCCTTCTTCTAATGCAGCTCCAAATTCATTTGCTTCCGTCCTTCCCCAGTATTTTTCCGGAATTCCATTATCTCCAAAATTGATTTTGAATGCTTCCTCCGGGCCATCTTTAGTAATTCTGTATACCGTGGTGATCTGATGAGGATGTGAGTAGTAAACATCTCCATTGATAATACTTACCGTATTGGGATAAGAAATTTCCATAGAAGCGATATTCGCATCAATATCCATTTTCGACACCAATTCACCCTTACTATTGACCAGAAGGACCCCCTCATAGTTAAAATCATCTACCTGCTCCTCGCTTACCATCATGAATAGGTCCGAATCGATCGATTCCATGTTCATTATATATTTGTCTATTCTTTTGGAGCTCACAAAATCTAAGCTGGGGACACTATATGTGCTTAGCCTCCGTAGATTTCTATCATATATAATGAGCTCCTTTTTCTTCTCATCATAAGTGAAAGCTTCTATGTAAGAATACTCTTCGGGGCCTTGTCCTATACGGTTAAGTTGTCCTACAAAGTTTCCTTTTAAGTCAGTGATGGTAATGGTCTTGGTTTGTGTGGAGTTGTGAAGAAAAATGTAGTCTCCAAAACTTTTGAGGTTATCGATTACGCCCGTATAAATGGAGTCAGGTAGAACAATGGACAGGTATTCAATATCGAAACCTGCTGCTTCTAAAGAGGTGTTTTCAGCACCAAGGGTATTTACCTTGATCTCTTCCGTTGTAGTTACTTCTTCGATTTGCTTTTGACTGCAAGCCGTAAAAAGAAGAAATAGCAGTAGAAGTGAGTATGATTTATATATTCTCATTTCACTATTGTTTTGAATTGTGAATATATGAAAAAATAATACTCTTACCAGAAGCTGATTGTATGTTTCGTATTGAAGAATAAAAAATGAGGAAATTACTTCCTCATTTCTGTGCTATATTCCTTCACCGTATTTACAAATACTTTCACCTTCTCAGGATCGATATCTGGGTAAACACCATGCCCTAAATTGGCAATATGACGGTCTGTACCAAAGGCATCAAGCATCTTTTTAGTGGCTGCTTCAACATCAGCATTAGAACCGTAGAGTGCACAAGGGTCAAGATTCCCTTGCAAAGTTTTATTTGGGCCAATTAGCGCACGAGTTTCTTTGATGTCCATGTTCCAATCCAGCCCAATAGTTTCACAATCTAAAGTGGCCATAGATTCTCTTGCGAAATAAGCTCCCTTAGCAAAAGCGGTTACGGGCACTTCGGTAATGGCCGAACAAATCTGACGGATATATTTCATCGAGAACTGTTCGTATTGATCTGCGGGTAAAATACCTGCCCATGAATCGAATACTTGAACAATGTCGGCACCTGCTTCAATTTGCGCTTTCAAGTAAGTGATGGTGCTATCGGTAATCATCTGCATTAGCTTTTCGGCCAAGGCAGGTTGAGTGTACAGCATTTTTCGGGCATTGGAGAATGTCTTACTTCCGTGGCCTTCTACCATATAGCAGAAAATAGTCCATGGTGCACCTGCAAAACCGATCAAAGGCACGCGGCCCGCCAACT
Organism: uncultured Roseivirga sp.; assembly: GCA_963977345.1. Taxonomy (GTDB): domain Bacteria; phylum Bacteroidota; class Bacteroidia; order Cytophagales; family Cyclobacteriaceae; genus Roseivirga. The sequence goes on along the minus strand of CAXBPM010000401.1, from coordinate 1,444 downwards.
CTCTTTTGGTTACTTTAATGGCATCAATAACATAAGCCAAGTCGGAAGAAGAATCGGCAATTCTGATGTTTTTCAAGTCTGCCTCAGACTTTATGGTGTTTGGAAACCAAGGCCCTTTCTTTTCGATCATTTCGTAAGGCAAGCCCATGGCTTCTGGAATTACGAGGATGTCGGAGAAAATAATGGCTGCATCTACGCCTAAAATATCTACTGGCTGTATAGTCACCTCGGCCGCTAAGTCGGGGTTTTTTACCAACTCAATAAATCCACTAAGGCTATTTCTAACCGCACGATATTCAGGTAAAATTCTGCCTGCCTGGCGCATTAACCATACTGGAGTTCTTTCAGTCTTTTCGCCTCTGGCAGCACGTAAAATCAGATCGTTCTTCAATTCCATGCCGCAAAGATAGGAATTGTTCGTTCTAAAATATCCGCTCTTTCCGAATTGTCAGTTGCTTATATTTCCCTTCCATTTTTATAAAATTTTGATTCGTTTTAGTGTACCAAAATTTTGTGGGCTGTGTACCACCATAATCGGTAAATAAAACCCAACAATCCATATCTCTGCCATCGGGTAACATTAGTTTTTCAGAACCAATAATTTTTAGATGGTAGAAACCTGGTGCCGTTCCTCCGGGATGATAGAAATTCATGACTGCCTCATAGCCCATTTTCATAGGGAGCAATGAATAGGTCTCTAAGTCGATTTCCCAGTTATAAGTTGGCTCAGTCAAGTCTAGGCTAAAGTCCTTCATTGTGTTGTCTGTTGCCGAATCCAGCCCTAGAATCTTCATTCCCTGAAAGCTAAAAGCTTCTTTTCCATTTTGCTTGGTGTTCCGTATATGCTGAACTGGCCTTAGCGTTTCTGGTTCGCAGAGATAGTAAAAGTCACCAGAAGTCTCTGGGCTTCCTGTAGTCCAGCTATGCCTAAAGGCCAAGTAGTCAATGCCGTTAATGTTTACTTTTTCAGTGGATTTAGTTTTCAAGCTTACGGAGCGGACTACTCCGGCCATTTCCGTAAAAATAATGTCCTTAGTTGTGCCCATTTCCAATTGATCTATATTCTTAAAATGATCACCTACACGTATGGTATCAACGACTTGAGCATTTAATTGCCATGAGCAAATCATGGAGATGATGACTATGATGTGTTTTGTCTTTTTCATGGATGCTAAAGACCCATTTTTATTTTTAAAAGGATGAATGAATATATCCTCTGCATGCAAAAGTCGACAATATGTACTTTTAAGGTAGTCGAAGCCGAGATGTAGATTAAAACCTACCAATCATCGATTATTTGATCGAGAGTTGATGCTATCCTTCTCAAGACCGCTGAAAATAGATACTTTAGGGCTAATGAAACCCAACTTTTTAAGGAATCGGATTTTCTGGCTGAACTTCAGCTTTTGGCTGCTTTTCTTCAGCTATAAATTCTACGACTTCA
>CAXBPM010000400.1:0-3692 GCA_963977345.1 uncultured Roseivirga sp. | reverse complement strand
ATTACCTTTTTATTCATTCTTGTCAAAGTTATCAAAGTATTCCTCAAGACCAGAGGTAATCCTCTCTTGCTTCACTTCGTCATCTCCTTCCTTAGCCTTTTTAAGCACTTTTTCGGCAAAATCTAACAGTGTGTCGTCTAGTTTGTCTCTGAATGCCATACTCATTCCGCCCGAAGTAACAACAGCTATAAAAAATGACTTGAAGTTCTTGATCACGATTTTATAGTTGTCGTAGTCAATACTGTCCAACTCTTGGGTTTCTCCTTTAAAGGCATCTTCTACAAAAGTCTTGATGGCCGTGAGCATGGCGGCAACCATGTCTTGGTCCACTGAATGGTTTTTGGAGAAGCTCCCCAGCAGCATCCCCGATTGCTTTTCGACAATAAAGATCTCTTCAATCTTAGGCTCTATGAGCTTAGAGGTGATCATATCTTTTTGCGGGGTACCTGAAAACCAAGCTTTGATTCTCATTTTCCATGATTCCCAAGAAAAGGCGAGCTTCATTTGCTCATCCACTTTTTCGGAAAGTTTTTCCATTTCGCTGGTAATGTACTTTTTGATCATTCGACCCAAGATTGGGTAAAGGGCCTCTACCACTTCATCCTGCGATTCGCGAATTTGCTTACTGATGGACGCTGTAATTTGAGGGCCAAAGAGTTCAGGGAATTTATGCTTCAAGTTCTCCCTTTCATCATCCAGGATAGGCTGCATTTTCTCTTCCAGCCTCTCTCTAGAGTTCAACTGATCATCAAGGTCGTTTAACTTTTGGGCAAACTCTTCCCTTTCCTCCCAGTCTTTCTCCAGGAGGATTTCTCTAAGTTTATCAAAAGCCAAGCCTTTGCTCATGAATGCTTACTTATTCAGCGATTTGTTTCCCCATTTCTTGAAGTAGGGCACCGAGTAGTTTTCTGTTTACTTTTTTGTTATCAAGGTCCGTAACCGCTTCATCCATATCAGATCTGAGTTGGGTAACCTTCTTGTTCATGTCGGTTCTTAACTCGTTGATGATGTTATTGAGCTGATCCCGTGTGTCGTTAAGTTCACTCTCAATTTCATTTCTAGTACGTTTCATCAACGCCTTGATTTCGTTGAATTCTGCATCGTATTGCTGCATGCTTTCGCCAAAAATCAATTGTTTTACTGCGTCAATTTTCGGGTCGCCTGAAGAAATGGGTTGTTTCTTCTCTTCTTCTTTTTCCTTAGCCATGATTTATTTAATTAAAGCTTTAAGTGTTTTTTCGTCCACTTCGCCCGAAGGGAAGAGACCATTATTTTCTTGAAAAGTCTTAAGTCTGTTGGTGGTGATTAAACTGAATATTCCGTCTTGGGGAATACTGTCTGTGTTTGCATTTAGCAGCTTTTGTAGCTCCCAAACGGCTGCTCCTTTTGCCCCCATTTTGAGGTCCAACAAATGGTAATTTCTTTCGAACTTAAGTTCTTCTGGAGTAAGGCTTTGCACAAAGTACATTTGCACTTCATAGTTGCTATAGCCTTGTGATTTTAGCGTTGCCGAAAGCTCAAGTTTCGTTTCGAGCATTTTTGCTGTGGCAATCATTTCATTATAAACAGCGGTAGCTCGGGTGGACTCAAAGTCTTCATCGTCAATAAAACGAACATCTATTTGATCATTTCTCCATAACGAACGGGCATAAGACCCCACTTCTAAGGTTGTTTTGTAGTAGTCTTTAAGTACCGTTGGGTCATAAAAATCGGTGTCGATACTTTCGCTTAACTCATAGTCGTAGGCCGATGGCGGATTGAATCTACGATCTTTGAGGTACTGAACTGCGATATAGGCAACAACACCTATGAGTATTACAATAACAAGAAGACGCTTCATGACTGTATTGATTAAAAAAACTCTGCCATAAAAATAGCAGAAATTATTGATCGGTTTACACGGTTGGGAGGTATAAAACCATAAGCAACCGAGAATAGCACCGAATCTGATAAGATTTTGATAATAATGATGTTATGAGGGGGAAAGAAAAAATGCCGCTCAAATTGAGCGGCATTGCTTGTGTTTATATATGTTGTATTTTATTATAAATCGTAATTCACCGAGAACAAAAAGTAACGCTTTTGAATAAAGTATTCATAAGTGCTAATTAAGCTTTCAGAAAATGAATCTCTCCTAATTCCAGTGGTGTTGAGTAGGTTCATGGCCGTGGTTTTAAACTCCCATTTACTTCCCTCTTTTCGGTAACTCAATTTAGCGTTCAGCAAGTCATAAGTGCTTTTCGTTCCGTTGGAAGTGTTTTTGTAAGTGTTGTATTCATAGTCGGTATCGAATCGGAAATCCTTTAAGAAACGCAGGATCAAACGCGCTGTGGGTTTATGATTTTCAAACTTACTGCTTGTACTATTGGCTGTATAATTATTGAATGACACTTCGTATCCGAAGTTAAATTCTAACGCCTTTAATACAGTGGTAGAAAGTCCGGCCTTATAGCCTTGCTGAAAACTTACATTCTCATTGGCGAGGTCACTAATTCGGTTATTCGTTACCGAGCGCGACCAGTTGCCTGAAAGGCTTACGCGGTAATGATCAAAGCGTTTATCAATACTGGCATTTCCCGATAGGTTTTCATTGGCCAAATCAATGTTCGTAGGGGTGTTTACCCTTTCCAAACCACTGAAATCTATAATGTTGGTGATGTCGTCATAGCGCTTTTGGTAGCTCAACCCACCCGATACATTTAAGAAATTATACATGTTGAAGTTGAAATAGTTGAGGTTCAAATTGTGATACCAACTATTGTCCAACACTGGGTTTCCTGCAAATAGAGAGTTGTAGCTTCTCACTATAATACCTTTTGCTGCATTTTGAATATCTGTAAAACTGGCAGACACGCCATAATTGAGATTCAATGAGTGGGAGTTTCGGAAATTGTATTTCGCAGTTAAGGAAGGAAGCAAAAGCATTTTGTCAAAGCCTTCGGTGATTCCGTTTTGCTGATTTTCAATATTATATTGATGCAAGTTTAGCCCAGGGTTCAACACCAACTTTCCGAATTTCACCTTGTAGTATAGGCCAAAGTAGTAATCACTAAAAGTGTAATCTACCAAGTTATTCAAGTCGGGATCGTTGAACTCATTTGTGGTTCCGTTGTCAAGCTTTTCCATAATACTTGAGCTCAAATCTTGACTGGTTTGGTTCACACCAAGTTTAAAATTGATGTGGTTGGTATTGTTCAGAATTCTGTAATAGTTAATGGCTGCTTCGGCTTGTTCCGTGCTTATGTTTTTAAGCTGAAGTAAATTGTAAGGGCTGCTGCCCGTCATCGGAATGATTGCCGAAAAGGGCCTTTGGGTAGTTGACAAGTCGTATGTCGGATCTTGCTCTTGGTTTTTGTAAGTGACTTCGGCCGAAAAAACGTTCTTTTCATCTGGCGCATAAAATGCTCTCAATTGCTGCTCAATAGAGAATGGCTGTTGCGTACTCATGCTATTGATATCATTCGAAGTATTATTGAAAAGTGAGTTTTGAAGGTCTGAATTTTCAATATTGGAAAGGCGAGAGAACACATTGTAATCCAACTGTAAGCTTGCGTTTGGCGAATAGGTAATGCCTAATTTGAACAAGCCCGAAGTGCTCTGCACGTTCGACTCAGAAGTGAGTGTTTCTGTTTCTCCTGATTGCAAAACATACTGACGCTCCGAAATGCTACCCAAAGTATTATCCACTTTAG
>CAXBPM010000399.1:0-3695 GCA_963977345.1 uncultured Roseivirga sp. | reverse complement strand
CAATGATGCCATCCAAACCCAGCGCGATTGCCTTTTCGGTGTCTGCTTCGCTGGCAACGCCTTTCAGCACAATTTTGCCTTTCCATTGGTCCCGAATTCGGCTGATTCGATCATCATTCAATCTGCCAGAAAACATCTGATCCATAAATCCACCCAGTCCGCCTAAGCCTAAATTTTTAGGCATATAAGGTTTGAGTGTTGCGAAGTTGGGTTGGCCATGCTTTAGTGTTTGCAATGCCCAACGCGGATGCGTCATCACCTGAGCGATATTTTTCATGGTTAAACGAGGCGGCATTGAAAGGCCGTTTCGAATGTCTCTTGGACGATAACCAAAGGTGGGGACATCGCAAAGCAATACTAAAACTGGACAATGCGCTGCGGCCGCTCGTTTCAAAATGTCGTCACGGTATTCTTCTTTGGCAGGATGATAAAGTTGAAACCAAGCCCTGCCTTCTGTCAGCTCTGAAATGCGTTCGATGCTACTAGTCGTGACGGTGCTAAGGATAAAAGGAATATTATGTTCGAAGGCCGCTTTGGCTAGAATTTCTGGTGCATTTGGCCACATCAAGCCTTGCAGACCTACGGGTGCAATGCCAAATGGAGCATCATATTCATGACCAAAGAGCTCGGTTTTTAGACTGCTGCTTTTGTATGGCGCTAAGTATTTCGGCACCAAACTGAGTTCTCGAATTTCAGAGGTATTGCGGTGTAAATTGACGTCCTCATTGCAACCCCCATCCAAATACTCGAAGGCAAATTTGGGCATCTTCTTTTTGGCCTTATCGCGAAGGTCATCCATGGATGGGTAGTTCTTATTATATGACCAATTCGCTCCCATTTAATTTTTCAGTTTGATCAATGATTCCACAGTGAAAGTGTCGCTCGTTCCTTCTTCCGAATTTTTGCCAACCATAACTCGGAACTTGCCCGCTTCAACTACACGCTCCATTTTCCTGTTCCAAAGGGAAAGGTCTTCAGGGGTTAAATCAAAACTCACGCGCTTACTTTCTCCAGCATTAAAATGGATGCGTTGAAAACCCTTGAGTTCTTTTACCGCTGTGGTTACAGAGCTGATCAAGTCGCTCAGATAAAGCTGTACCACTTCTTCACCAGCTTGAGTTCCGGTATTGGTGACCGTTATTTCAATGTGAATATTTCCTTCTCCTTGATTCGTAATCTGAAGGTCTTTATAATTGAAAGAGGTATAACTCAGACCGTAGCCAAAAGGGTAGAGGGGTGTAATTTTCTCATCGACATAGCGGTGATTTCTGGTGGGTTTGGCACTGTAATACATTGACAATTGGCCTACGCTTCGGGCAACCGTAACAGGTAAACGACCTGCAGGATTGTAGTCTCCAAATAAGGTTTGTGCCACCGCTAAGCCTCCTTTTTCTCCTGGAAACCAAGCCTCTAAAATGGCAGGCACTTTCTGATCTAAACTGTTAATGGATAAGGGGCGGCCATTGAGCACCACACATACTACGGGAGTTCCAGTAGCAAGAATGGCATCTACAAATTCCTTCTGAAGCCCATAGAGTTCTAGGCTGCTTACGTCTTTATTTTCTTCTACTAGTTCATTCGATTCACCGACCACTACAATGGCCACATCTGATGATTTTGCCTGCGCGATCGCTTTTGTTAAATCGGGTTTTTGCATGTTCCAGTTGAGATGCGCTTTGGCGCCATAACCACCTTCCCATACGTCCATTCTGATTTTGTATTCCTTTCCTTTTACAAAATCCATTGGCGTGGTTTCGATGCTAGTCGCTCCCTTTTCCCAATTGTCAATCACCAGTTTGTCGTCTACCCAAAGCCTTACACCATCATCGGAACTGACAGCCAACCATCCGTTAAATGATTGGTCTGGCTGAAGGTAACCTTCCCATGTGACAGAAAAGTGGTCTTCGCCCACTCCTTCACCTGGAGAACCCGGCCATTCAAACGCAACTTGCTTGTCAACTCTAGTGAGCACAGGTTCGCCCTCTACATTTCTATTGTTGAAGAAACTGGCATTCAATCCGTTTTGTGATTTGTCTTTGGTTTTAAAGTTTGCCATCGGAATGGGTTGGCCTTTATAAATAAGGGGAACACCTTCGGAATACACTACTTCCGTATTTGCTCCAAGCAATTGCTTTACCCCTTCATAAACCGTAATCGCTTTTTTGTTTTTCACAGAATAGCCACCCAAAACGGACTCATCGGCCAAAGGCCCAAGTACCGCCACTTTCTTCAAGTTTTTACTGAGGGGCAATAAATCACCTTCATTTTTGAGCAATACCATCGATTTTAAGGCTGCTTCTAAGGCCAGGTTTTGGTTTTCTTCACTGTGATTTCTTTCGTCAATAAGTTTTTGGTCAGTGTAGGGGTTTTCAAACAAGCCTAACAAGAATTTCAATCTTAAAACCCCTGATGCTGCTCTGTTCACTTTTGAGATATTGAGTGCTCCTTCATTCACCAACTCAATAATGGTTTGCTGAAATTCTTCATTTGGGAAATCGTAGAACTGCATGTCGATGCCCGCAGAAATGGCTTGTTTGATCGACTCTTTGTGTGAGTCGGTAGAATGATGACTCGTTTGCAAAAAACGAATGGCACCCAAATCAGAAACCACGATGCCTTTAAAGCCCCATTCGTTTCGGAGCACTTCGGTCATCAGCCATTCATTGGAGGCATTGGGAATTCCATCAATTTCGGAGTAAGCGGCCATGGTGCCCAAAGCGCCTCCTTCCATAAATGCTTTTCTAAATACGGGAAGGTAATCCTGCCTTACAGATCTTTCTCCCAACAAAACAGGCCCAGCATTGCCGCCAGCTTGTGGAGATCCGTGGGCGGCAAAATGTTTGGGTTCTGCTACCATCGAGCGGTCAGAACTCAAGTCTTTTCCTTGGATGCCTTTGATCAAGGCGGTACCGAGTTCGGCAGATAAGTGGGTGTCTTCTCCCAGCGTTTCTGCAATTCTTCCCCAGCGTGGTTCTCTGCCCAAATCGAGGTTGGGGCCTAAACCGAAATGTACTCCATGCGCCCTGCCTTCGGTGCCAATGACCTGCCCCACCTTTTCCATTAAGGCTTTATCCCAAGTTGCGCCAAGGCCAATATTCATTGGGAAAGCAGTACTGCCTTCACCCATATAGCCGTGCAAAAACTCGGACATGAGTAATGCGGGAATTCCCCAACGGTTATTCTTGATGATAAATTCTTGAAGTTGATTGGCTGCTTTGGCGTCTTTCGGATAGTAATCGTGTACAGCGCCTGCTCCCAATTTCTCTCCAATTAACTCTTTGGCCAGCGCGAGTGAAAAGGCTTCCCCTTCTTTAAGGTTAGCTCCGTTGTACATGTCCATCTGCCGTACCTTTTCTTCCAAACTCATTCTTGAAAGAAGGTCAGCCACTCTTTCTTCCACCGGAAGTTTGGCGTTTTGGTAAGGATATTTTTGGGCAAATAGTGATATGCCCACTACCTGGCAAAGTATAATTAAACTGAAAACTCGTTTTTTGAGCATAGGTTTTTTTATTCTCTTAAATCAAAAATTTTATCCATCAGCATCCATTTTTCTCCCTGCTTTGCGAAGGGTAAGGCTTGTTGATATTTCCACATCAGTGCTTCCCATTCTAGCACTTTAGGGTTGGTCTGATCCATCTTCCCTTTTTCATCAAATGAGAAATGATCTTCTGTTTCCATAATCATGCAAAGCCGAT
>CAXBPM010000398.1:0-3728 GCA_963977345.1 uncultured Roseivirga sp. | reverse complement strand
TGCCGTTACATTATCCCCATCAGCATCTGCAATCGTAACTCCTGAAAAAGGAGAAATGGTTGCGTTATCATTTACTGTTTGGCCTGCTGAGGTTCCTCCTATAGTAGGGGCAGTGTTTGCTACACCACCAGTACTAGAAAAAACCACATCATCCAATTGAACCTGAAATAGGGATGTAGCCGTCAGTGTTAACTTAGTAGTGCTAGAAGACAACCCAGTAAGAGTAAATACTTTTGTGGCATTATCATTTACTGCGTAAGAAACAGAACCAGCAACATCACTGGTAAAAGTAAATGTGTTATTGCCTCCCGCATTGTTTCTTAGAGAAATAGATTTCGGGGCGAAGGCAGTATTTCCTGATAAGGAAATATATACATGAGACTCTATTGAACCGCCACCATCGCTGTAGGTCACTACATAATTTGAATAGTAAGTATAGGTTGGCAACACTTTTCCGTCAAAAATTAGTGTGAAATCTGTCCCACCATTTTCGTGAAAAGATGCATTCTGACTATTGTTGATAATGCCGCCCTGACTAACAACGTCAGCTTGATTCAGGCTAAAGGTGATGTCTGCCAACACATCTTTTCTTGCAATGGAGCCTTCTTTAGGGAAGGCGTTGATATCTCCCTTAACAATTGCCAGTTCTTCTTCAAAGACAACCTTACTAGCAGCGATCGTTTTTACATTGGCATCTATATTTCCTTTGATTAATTCTATTGCTCCTTCAGTATCATTATGATTCTCCAACTCACAATCATAAACCAATAACTCCCCACCATCATTGATTACGTGATTGAAGGTATTAAAGGCTTGAATATTATTTTCCAAGGTGGTTTTCCCAATAATCTGATTACCTAGCAGCATTTGCCCAGAATGATTGTGAGCAAATAGATGAACAGCATTCAGACCATTGTATTCCCCTAGTTTGTTCATCAACTGGTCAAAACCTCTGGCATCTGCATCTAGTATGATCAGCTCAACGCCCGGCCTCATCAATTTTGAAAATAACTTGCTGTTTTTGATATGGCTATCCACCACCACTAACTCGCGAATGGCCACATTCTTTTTTAATACCAAGTCAGTGACAGAATTATTAACTTCAGTTTTGACACTACCCTTTTTCGACTTCAACTTACTTCGCCAATCAGAGGAAGCAATACTACTCAAAGAGTCGTCTATGAGATAGCTATTGTTTTTTCCATAACTGGAGTTTCTGGCGGCATAATAAGCGTTGGTTGCTCCACTCGCAGAGAGGGGGCTGGCAATCATGGCCATATTGACCAGTGCAGAACCAAAACCTTTCATTACACTTTTGTTGATGCTATTGAACTTCATAATGCTTTGGTAATCGATTTATTTTTTGTCCTTTGGGGCAATTACACTCGCAGCCGTGCCAGCAGTATCTCTCCAAAATGCCATTTCACTATATTTTTCAAACAAGTCGGGAGGAAGTATAGACCTCCTCTCTTTGAATTCAACTTTTCGCTGAACCGTATGCAATCCCTTTACTCCTAGGGTGTAGTCAAACTCATCGTGAGAATATTCTACATTGTTAAAATCATGGTTGAAATATTCTGTATCGGTAAAATCATAAATGAGCTTTAGCGTTTTTTCAGGGAATTTTGTCAAAAGGTCATAATCAACTAATAAGAGTCGATCTGAGTATTCTCCATAAAACGCCTCTTTCAATGCCGTGAGAGACAATCCAACCACTCCATTCAGTAGACTTTCACACCTTGAGTAGACCGTGATACGATTATTGGCAGAGAACATCTTGCTGTAATCAAATGGATTCTTTCGATAGATTTTTTCAAAACTATCCATGATCCAAGCAGGGTTTCTTACCAAACAAACGACCTTAAAGTCGTCATAAATTTCTACGAGTTGATGCAGTCTGGCTGTCCAGATTCTGTTGGTGTCGAAGATGACTTCTTTGTCATTGTCTTCATAATAGACATCGACCAGCGCTTTGAATATTTTCTTGCGTTTGGTTTCATCAAAAAAGGAATAAAATTCACCTCCAGCTCCCATTTGTTCCAAACAACCATTGATCAATGAAGCAACAGGGCTGGACATGCCTGCATGAAATTTGGGGTTCTGGTTTAGTATGCCTGAAAGCAAGGTAGAGCCAGAGCGAGGAAGACCAGATATAAAATGAATTTTTTTAGTCATACAATTAATCTAAGGCAAAACCACTCTTTTAAACCAGTTGAAAAACGTTAAATGAAATCAATTCTGAATGGGCTCTTGTAACTAACTCCAACTTGTGAGTGTAGTTCTGAAGTTATTACCATAACAAATGAAAGCGTGACTACAAGCAATTTTCAATTGCCATTGTCTATTTACTTTACTGACTGATTCTTCTCCGTCCTAAGGTAGGTAGCCGAATCAGCTCTAAACAAAAACAGTTACGAAACGGGATAGTTGGTGGACGAATCCTTAAAACCTGGTGACGAAAATTTTGCCGAAGTGAGACAGGAGAACACTTGCTGCACGAACCAATGTCAATAGTTTCTTACTGACAGTACTTGGGGCCAACTGAAAACTTAATGGTCTGCCCCGAGTAAACGAAAGCTTACAAAAAGATCGCTTTTGTTGGCATAAGCAGTTAACGCCTCTTTTTCCTTTATTAAAAAGGCCTATAAACTCTAATGACAGCTGACTTACTTCAGGTACTAATGCTTCAGATAGATTACTCTCATCCAAATTGATTTGAACAAGTCAGCTCTATCATCAATACTGAAAACTGAAGGTTCAGGTGGGTTTAAATCGAAGGTCAGCCGTACATAATGAATGGGAAGGGCATTTGTACTCTCTAATAAAGTAATGAATACGGTATTGTAGATTGGAGGGTACTGAAGTTTGTACAGACGCTTGAAAGGGGATTGTAAAACCAGCTAATAAAGGCACAAGACTGATGATAAGCATACATTTAAAATCGCACTAAAACTCGATTGAGTATCTAATTTCCACATAGGCAATCTAGGGTCAATTTGTAAAGCTCACAACATGAATTGATAAACGGTCAACCATTTTCAAATGGTCAATTATGAATTTTATACTCCTTAAGAATTAATAATTTCTTCACAGTTATTACTCATCATTAACTGGTCAATTCAATTTTCAATTTCCTAAATTTGTGAAAAAAAGCGATGTTCAATTTTAGGGAAATACTTTCAGTCACCTTGATCCTTTTTTCAGTGATCGATATTCTGGGTTCTATTCCGATTGTTATCGACCTCAGAAAAAAAGTAGGTCATGTGCAATCTGGCAAGGCTACTTTGGTGGCTGGTATTTTAATGATTCTCTTCCTTTTTGCCGGAGACAACCTGCTTGGCTTATTCGGAATCGATGTTGGCTCTTTTGCGATCGCTGGCGCCATCATCATGTTCATCATTGGTATGGAGATGATCTTGGGAAGGAACTTCTTTAAAAACGAGCCAATAGAAGGCGCGAAGAACAACTCTTCTATTGTTCCTATCGCTTTCCCACTGATTGCCGGGGCAGGAACTTTAACCACCCTTGTTTCAATTAAAGCAGAATACAGTGAACTCAATATTTTAGTAGGCATTATTGTCAACTTGGGATTTGTTTACTTGGTATTGAAATCTACTGACTGGCTAGAAAAAAAGATTGGCGCTGGCGGAATTGGCGTTTTGCAAAAGGTATTCGGTATTATTCTATTGTCTATCGCCATCAAACTATTCAAAGACAACATCACTAAT
>CAXBPM010000397.1:0-3737 GCA_963977345.1 uncultured Roseivirga sp. | reverse complement strand
CCGACTATAGGGATTGGACTAATGGCCATTGACCTTTTTAATCACACAGTAGTCGATGGGCAGCCGCTTTCGCTCGACCGCAGCACTACAACTACAGCAGGCATACTTATGCTGACGGGATATACGATGAAAATCGTCAGGAGAAAAAAGATAGACCTCACCAACCCGAAATTCGAAATCTATATTATTGGATTGAAATAGCTTAAAAATCTATTACCACACCAAAGGTCGGAATGGTGGAGCCGTTATTGGTATCTGGAATTTCAATCAGATTTCGTGGCATAACCACTTCACCATCATCATCTAAATCAAGGCCATACTGAGGAGATCGGGGTAATCTACTGCCCAACAGATTTGCCACTTCTATATACAAGTTGAGCGACCATTTACTGTAATTCCATTTCTTATCAACCCTAATATCTAGAGAGTTATAAGCCCTTAAGCGCTCATCCCCAAGTCTATCATAATCATTAATAATGGTTGGGTATGAATCTTCAGTAGCTTCAATATTAACAGGCACAAAAGGAGCTTTACCCAGAAAACGGTTTCGAATTCCTAGTTCCCAATTATTATTTAGTTTATAACCACCCGTGAAGGTCAGTAAGTGACGGTTATCCCATAATGCTGGGCGGTAACCCGTATCATTCAAGTCCGTATACTCACTCCAAAATAGCGTATAGGCCAATATTCCATAGAACCGTTTGTTCAATTTTTGCTGATATAAAAACTCCGCTCCATAGGCACGTCCTTTCCCTATGCTGGAAATATTTTCGCTGCCAAACACTTCGAAATCTCCTCCCAAATTAGCCAAAGAAACTCCATCTCGGATGGACACGGGGTAGTTTGCGTAGCGCTTATAGAATCCTTCAATCGTGAATCGGGTAGATAGCCTAGGCAAGTACTCTAAGCCCAAGACATAATGATCCGTCCTAATGTAATCGGCATCTTGGTTTACAAACTCACCTGCATTATTCTGGAAACCCAAAATGGTGTAAGGAGGTATCTTAAAATAGCGTCCGGTGGCAGCATTAAGTGTGAGTTTTTCAGACAAGCGATAAGCCAAGGAAAGCCGAGGAGAAAGGTGTGCAATGTTATTAAAGCCCTTATCGGTAAATGAATCAGCATCATTCCTGATTCCAAATGACGCTTCTAACCTATTGTCGAAGAATGTTTTTGCGGCCTGTACAAAAAGCCCATACTTAAAAAAGTCAATCTCAGAATTAAAGCTAAGCCCATTATCGTTATCAAAAGTGGTATTCTCATAAGCCGATTTTTGAAGGTTTAAGCCATATGACAATGACCAATCACCCAAAAATTTAGTGGCTTCAATCCTCAATTTTTGCTCAGTTTCTCTAGCGTTATTACTGAATAGTAAGCCAGTTTCATTGATATTGTCTTCATACCTCACAAAATCATTATTCAACACATTTGCACTCAGGGTTGTCCTTAAAAAACCATTGTTCATCTTGCGCTTCCAGCTGAACCCCAAGGTGGAAGTCCACTGTTTGATGATGGCAATTTGATCTAATGTAGCCTGTTGCTCTTCCGTAATGTCATCGGGAGTGTTTACGCTGAAGTCATCAATGGAGCCTACACCTATCAATGAGATCTCATTCTTATCGTCAATCTTATGATCTACTTTGTATTGATAATCCCAGTAATCGGGTAAAAACGGAAGGTCAATCAATTTGAAAAGGAACTGTAGGTAAGATCTTCTCGCAGAAATAATAAAGGTAGTTTTCGCTTGCTCGTCTTCTTTAGGCAAAACCAATGGCCCTTCAAAAGTTAGTGCTGCTTCGCTGGCGCCAAGTCTAAAATTGAGGTTCCTGTTGCGTGAGTTCCCGTTTCGCTGATTGAACTGTAAGACCCCGGAAAGCGCATTATCATACTTGGCAGAGAACGAGCTGGTGCTCAGCGTAACATCTTCAATAAACGACACATTCAGCAAACCCACTGGCCCACCAGCACTGCCTTGAGTGGCAAAATGATTGATATTAGGAATCTCCACTCCATCTAAATAATACACGTTTTCGCTAGGCGCTCCTCCCCTAATAATAATGTCGTTTCTAAAACCTACTGAACCAGAAACGCCTGGCAAAGACTGGACGACTTTAGCGATATCATTATTTCCGCCAGGGTACGTAGCTATTTCTTCTCTAGAAAGGCTCTGAATAGAGTTCGGATTTTCTATTCTAGAAGGGAAAGGACTGGCCGTCACCACTACTTCTCCCAACTCATCCTGAATCTCTACTAGCTCAAAAATCAATTCGGCATTACCGGCAGAACGTACAATCACATTGAATTTAACTTGAGGCTTAAAACCAACAAATCGTGCCTCCACTTTATAGGTTTGCGTGGGTACCTTCTCAATTTTAAAGAACCCATTCGCATCTGTAACTGCACCCAAACTGGTTTCTGCCAAACTCACCGTAGCGCCAATCAATGGTTGTTGGTCTTTGGCCGAATAAACGTAGCCTTGAAGTGTTGTTTGTGTTTGTCCTAAAAGCTGGACTGAAAAGCTTAAACCTAAAAGAAGGAAAGCATAAAAACCTGACTTCATAATAATCTATTACCTGTATTTCTTCAGGTGTTTGTATAACACCTGCATATCCTTAGGGTAATCTGCTTTTACAGTAATTTGTTCAGAAAAATTATTGAAAGAGAGCGCGTAAGCATGGAGTGCAAAACGTTGGATTACGGGCCTTTCCTCCTCTTCTCTTTTTAAATTGAATTTTTTCTTGAGCTGCGAAAGAAATAACGGTTTCCCACCATACATTTCGTCATTAATGATTGGTGCCTTTAAAGTAGCCAAGTGAATTCTGATTTGGTGCATTCGACCAGTGATAGGTCTACACTCAATCAGTGAATTGGATTTGAAATTCTCAAGCGTTGTGAAATAGGTTTCGGCTTCTTTCCCCTTTTCTTTATTAATCACTACAATTCCTTTATCCAAAGGCAAAATGGACAGTGCTACTCGCTCTTCTCTAAACTCAGTAAGTCCATCCACAAAAGCATGGTAAACTTTATTGATATTCCTTTTTTCAAACTGAATAGAAGCATGACGGTAGGCCTCGGGTCCTTTGGCCAACAGCAGGCAACCGGAAGTGTCTTTATCTAACCTGTGACAAACAGAAAGGTGCTCTGAATACTCTTTAGCAAGCTTCTGAACATTCCTCGGGTCATTTCGGTCATCGAGAGAAGCCATGTGAGCTGGCTTATTAATCACCAAAAAATGATCGTTTTCGTAGCAGATTAGATCTTCAAATTTAATTTTCATGAATGGGTAAAGTCTGGGTAATGGGCTTAATCCTAAGATTCGAATTCGTCATAGTCTGTCGAATCTAAGTCTTCTTCTTTCGACAAAGGTAATTTAAAACTGAATGTAGACCCCTTACCAAAGGTACTTATCACCGATACTTTAGAGTTATGGGCTTCCATAATATGTTTTACAATGGCCAAACCCAGGCCAGTTCCGCCTTTTCTGCCTTTAGATCGGCTTTTTTCCACCCTAAAGAAGCGCTCAAAAACTCTCGCTAAATCTTCTGGGGGAATGCCCATTCCTGTATCTCTCACCGACACGGTTACATGGCCGCCCGAGGAAACAGTAAACCCTAGGATTATCTCACCCTCATCGGTATACTTATTGGCATTGGACACCAAATTAGTAAGCACACGATAAATCTTCTCCGAATCGGCATACACGAAAATGGGGTGGTTGTACTCTTGGTCGAAGCCAA
>CAXBPM010000396.1:0-3757 GCA_963977345.1 uncultured Roseivirga sp. | reverse complement strand
ATTTCAATTTGACGGAATGTATTTCAAACATTATTGCAGGTTTTGAATTTGAAGCAGAAAGAAAAAACACCCAAGTAAAGCTCGATATTTCCAAAGACAAGATCATGCTTAAAAGTGATCTTACACGCTTGAGTCAGGTATTATATAACCTAATCGGAAATAGCCTAAAGTTTACTTCGAACGGCAGTGTAACATTGGCTGTAAAGCCAATAGGGCTCGAAAGCAATCAATTAAAGATCCATTTTGAGTTAACCGATACAGGTATCGGCATGACTCAAGAGCAAATTAGTTCCGTATTAGAGCCCTACTCGCAGGCTGACCAAAGCACGAATCGAATTTTTGGGGGAACAGGGCTGGGCTTAAGTATTGCCGTAAAACTTGTTGACGCTTTCGGTGGAAAACTAAAGATAGCCAGCCAACCACAGAAGGGCACAACAATGAGCTTCGACCTTGTTTTTGATCAAGGCAAAACACATCAGAAAAAGAAAGACAATCCAAAGTCTAGTGCCTCACTTTCCGGTTTTAAAGTTCTTTTTGGCGAAGATGACCCTGTAAGTCAAGCTGTACTTGCTGCTTTTTTAGAATCGCGTAAAGCAGAACTCACCGTGGTTTCTTCTGGTGAAGAGCTGATTAAAAATTTAGCAAATAACGATTTCGACATTGTTATTTCTGACATCCAATTTAAAGGTATAACGGGTATCCAGGTGATAGAGGAAAGAAGGAGTGCAAATGACTTTGTTCCCTTCATATTTGTGAGTGGAAGCCAGCTTGAAGAACCCAATCCGCTAGAAATGCTGAGTAATTGGCGTCTATTACAAAAACCCGTTGACCTGACATTTCTTGAACAGAACATCATTCAAGTTTTATCTTTAAAAAAGAAGTTTAAAATTGATCTGAGCGTGTTAGAACGCACTGTCCAAGGAGATCAAAGTTTTTTGAAAGATATGATTGAGGTTGTTCTTTTAAACCTTCCTTTAGAAATGAATGTCTTCAATGAGAAAGTAGCTCAATCGGATTGTGCCGAGGTCAGAAAAGTACTGCATAAAATCCGTCCAAGTGTTGACTACTTGGGCATTCCCTTTTTGAGCCAAACCCGAAAGGAAATCCATGAACTAATGGCAGCGGACCAAATAGAAGAAAGCACCAAATCCCTAATTCGTGAGTTCAATACGGGAATGGCCTTCGCTTTGAATGACTTGAAAACACATGGTTAGCCCTATTCATACCTCAAGGTTCAAACTCATTTTTGTTTGTAACGAGGATGCTGATAATCTCAAATAGGCATTAGACCTTAAGCGGTGTAAATTCGACTAACGCTAGTGAGTTAAACTGCATTAAAAATGCTTAAGTAATTTCTCCTCATTACAAATGAGGAGAAGGGGGGTTAGCCCTATTCATACCTCAAGGTTTCTGATGGGTTTTTTCGTGAGGTAAACCATACAATAATACTGACAATGCTCAGTGTTAAGAGAATTGCCACAATCACAGAAATAACCATGGAGAAGAAACTAACAGGAGCTTGATAGGCAAAGTTTTCTGTCCATTTACTGATGACCCAAAATGAAATAGGGGCAGAAATTATGCCTGCCAGAACAATAATTTTGAGCGTATCAGAGAAAATGATTTGTATAATTTGGCGGGTCATGGCCCCAAGTACTTTTCGAATGCCAATCTCTTTTCTACGTTGACTCACATTAAAAGCAGAAAGTCCTGAAAGCCCAATTATAGAGATGAAGATACAGAGTATTGACATGGAAGTGATCAAGGTATTTTGATTCTTGTCTGCTTCATATTGGTCACGTAAACTTTGGTTCAAGAAAGAATAATCGAGCGGATAATTGGGGATGGTTTCCTCCCAAGTGCTTTTTATCCCCGCTATTAACTTCTCCTCATTTCCTTGTCTAAACCTTACAATCAAATGACTACCAGGCTGATTATTAAAAACAATTACCAAAGGCTCAATAGGGTTGTGCAGTGAGAAAAAATTGAAATCACCTACCACTCCAATTACTCTCCCAAACTCTTCTTGATGAAAGAAGCCCATCCTTTTATCAATTGCACTCTCCCAGCCGAGTATTCTTGCTGCAGTTTCATTGACTACAAAATAAGCATTGCCTCTGGTCTCATCCCCTCGGTAGAATGTACCTTCCTTTAATGTCATCCCAAAGGTCTCTAGGTAGTTCGCATCGCCTTGTAGTGTATTGAATTCCTGTTGCTGCATTTCTCCATCTTTTTCTACCATAAAAACAGTTTGGCCAACATCGGTACCGGGTAAAAAATTGGAGGAACTTACCGCTTCTATTTGCGGGTTTTGCTCAAACACCTCTTTCAATACCTTAAACTTGGTTCTTGCTAAACTATCCTGACTGTTGATGACAAGAATTTGATCCTTATCATAACCCAGCTCTTTATTTTGTAAAAAGTTCAGTTGGTCTTTCATCAGCAAAGTACCCGTCAAAACGCCAATTGAAATTACAAACTGAAAGAGCACTAAACCCCTTCTAATCCAGCTTCCGCTTCTGTCTGCGACCCAATTCCCCTTTAGGGCCCTAACCGGTTTTATTTTGGCCAAATACAGCGCTGGGTATAAGCCTGAAATCAAGCCAGTGCAAATCACCAGCAACAGAATTAAGCCTATCAAATCAGGCTGAGCAAACAAGTTGAATGAAAAGTTAACGTTCAACAATGACTGAAAACCCGAATACTCGATAAGCAACCAAGCCATAATCACACTCAAGATTAAGGCCACAGAAACCTGAACAAGAGACTCAAAAAGAAGGGCCATTCTAAGGCTTATAGAGTCCGAACCTAATACTTTTCTAATACCAATTTCTCGGGCCCGCAGTCCAGCACGAGCCGTTGATAAATTCATGTAGTTGATGCAGGCTAAAAAGAGAATCGAAAATCCAATGATGGTAAAGACAACAAGGTTATTTGGATTTCCTTTCGCGAAATCATCTTCAATTTTCTCCTTGTCGTAATGGATCTCGGCTAACTTTTGAATTCGTAAATGATGCTCTCCATTAATCTTATTGCCGAAAGGCATGAAGTACTTCTCATTAAAGGCTTTAAACTTCTCCAGAAACTGAGCTTTATCAAAGCCAGGCTTCATCAATATATAGTTGACACAGGATGGGTTCCATAATGCCTCAGAATTAAATACCCCATCTTGAAAGGCAAATTCCCTTTGTGCAACCCCAGAGATAAGCACTTGAAATTTAAAGTGAGTGTTTTCGGGCTGATTCTCAAACACACCCGTAATCTTCAGGTTTCTCCCTTCAATTTCGATGATTTTATTTATTGCCGAGCCATTACCAAAAAGCCTTTCACTAATATCTTTTGAAATAATCACAGAAAGAGGTTCTGATAGGGCTGATTCAGAATTTCCCTCTAAAAAATCTAAGGTGAAAACTTTGGTGGCACCTGGGTCTGTATAGAAAATATCACTCTCCCTAAAGGTTTCATTTTGGAAGGTAAGCTCCCCTGTGTTGGTAGGGATAAACCTAGCATAGGTTTCAATTTCTGGAAACTCCTCTGCCAACATTGGAGATAATTCGGTAGCTGAAAAGGCAGTGTTGAATTCAACCCCAGGTGCTTTTATTAAATGACTAAAGCGATAAACTCTATCTGCGTTTTTATGGTATTGATCATAAGAAAGCTCATTCTTCAAATAGAGCATCAACCAAATTGAGGCCGTAAGCCCAAGTGTAAGTCCAAGAAGATTGAGAAGCGTAAAAAACTTATTTCTCCATAAGAA
>CAXBPM010000395.1:0-3758 GCA_963977345.1 uncultured Roseivirga sp. | reverse complement strand
CATCGCCAAAACAGTTGGGCGAAATCCTTTTCGATCAGATGAAGCTGATTGAAAAACCGAAGAAAACTAAAACGGGTCAGTATGCTACGGGCGAAGATATTCTTTCGAAACTGGCCGTGGAGCATGACATTGCACGCATCATTCTGGAGTTCAGGGAGTACCAAAAACTGAAGTCTACTTATGTAGATGCGCTTCCTAAAATGATCAGTCCGATTGATGGTTTGGTGCACACCGATTACCGTCAGGCGGTGGCGGCCACGGGGCGTTTGAGCTCCAATAACCCCAACCTCCAAAACATTCCTATCCGAACTGAAAAAGGACGTGAAATCAGAAAGGCATTTATTTCTCGTTCCGAAGATCATATTCTTCTGGCTGCGGATTACTCGCAAATAGAACTGCGCATTGTAGCGGCTTTTGCCGAAGATGAAAGCATGATGGATGCCTTTAAAAACGGGCGAGATATTCACTCAACTACCGCCTCAAAAGTATTTGGCGTTCCCCTGGAAGAAGTGGATCGCGACATGCGAAGAAAAGCCAAAGAAGTGAACTTCGGTTTGATCTATGGCATTTCAGCTTTTGGTTTAGCACAAAATATTGGCATTTCCCGCACCGAAGCCCAGCAAATTATTACCGCTTACTTCAATGAGTTTCCAGGCGTGAAAAAATTCATGGATGTCCAAGTGAACAAAGCGCGCGAGTTCACTTATGTAGAAACCATTTTAGGTCGAAGAAGGTACTTGCGTGACATTCATTCTAAAAATATGGTGGGCCGAGGCCATGCAGAACGAAATGCAATTAATGCACCAATTCAAGGCAGTGCTGCGGACATGATTAAAGTGGCCATGATCAGCATTCACAATTGGATGAAGAAAGAAAAGCTTCAATCAAAAATGATTATGCAGGTGCATGATGAACTCGTTTTCGATGTATACAAACCCGAGCTTGAAGTGATGAAAGAGCGCGTTCCAGCATTAATGAAATCGGCCATTGAGCTTTCCGTTCCTATGGAAGTGGAAGTAGGCGTGGGCGACAACTGGCTGAAAGCACATTAATAAGTTGAGTCTGTTTATTTTACTCAACCCTCCAAAAGTTCAGGTTCACAGTTCAGCTGTTTTTAATACATTCTGAGCATATCAAAGCATCAACTTTTGGAGGGTTTTTACCATATTTAACACCACTATGGAATTACCGATCAGTTTAGCACAGCTTCGCGAAGCACACGAACGCATCAAGCCGTTCATTCATCGCACACCGATTCTTACTTCGGAAAGCATCAATGCAATTGCTGGCTGCGAGGTGTATTTCAAGTGCGAAAACTTACAGAAGATTGGGGCATTTAAAGCACGCGGAGGTTTGAATGCTGTGCTTTCGCTTTCTGAGACACAAAGAGCGAAGGGTGTGGTAACACACAGTTCGGGAAACCATGCACAGGCCATGGCCATGGCGGCCAAAACCTGCGGCATTCCTGCTTACATCGTGATGCCCAACACCGCCCCTGAAGTAAAGAAAAAAGCAGTGGCGGGTTATGGCGCAGAAATTACTTTTTGCGAACCCAACCAAGCGGCTCGTGAAGCAGCCGCCAATCAGATTATGGAAGCAACTGGAGCTACTTATGTTTCTCCTTATAACGATAATAAAGTCATCGAAGGGCAGGGCACTGCGGCCATAGAGTTTATGGAAGACCAGCCTGATTTGGAAGTTTTGATGACGCCTGTGGGTGGTGGTGGCCTCTTGGCCGGAACCGCATTGGCCGCTCATTATTTAAAACCAGCACTCAAAGTTTATGCTGGCGAACCCGAAGGAGCCATGGACACTTTTCTTTCGATGCAAAAGGGTGAAATTGTGCCGAATACAACCACAAACACCATTGCCGATGGCCTTTTGGTGACCGTGGGCGATAAGAATTTTGCCATTATTCAGAAATTGGTGGACGGTATTTTGGTCGTGAATGACCAAGAAATAGCCCATGCCATGCGCTTGATTTGGGAGCGAATGAAAATTGTGGTAGAGCCTTCTGGCGCTGTCCCTTTTGCTGCCTTGTTAAAAAACAAAGCTCAGTTTGCTGGCCAAAAAGTTGGTATCATTATCAGTGGTGGTAATGTAGATTTAGGGAAGTTGCCTTTTTAATTTCACTTAAACAAAGATGAATCTAGCCCATCACAATCCAAACATTACCAAAAGAGCGTTGGCTACATTGATAGACTACTGCGTTTATCTGCCCTTTTGGTTTTTTTACACAAGCCAGTTCGGAACACCAGATGCCGATGGCGGATTCACAGTCACGGGTTGGCTTGTTTTGCCCTTGTTACTATCATGGTTTCTATATTTCCCATTCATCGAATCACTTAATGGTCAAACGCTAGGACATAAAATAGTCGGTTTGCGGGTGGTAAGACTCAATGGCAAACCAATCACTTTTACGCAATCCCTTAAAAGGCGAATTCTAGATGGATTTGAGCTTATGGCAACACTTGGATTGATCGCTTTCATTACAGTCAAAAATTCCGATAAGCATCAGAGAGTGGGTGACATTTGGGCAAAAACCATCGTAATTGAAGAACAGTCTGTCAATTGCGAACACTGTGGCGAAAAGCTCGAATTGACTCATCAAGAAAGTGTTACTAAAGTCTTCGACTGCCCTGAGTGTGGGCTAAAAAACGACCGCAACCAATAATATTTACTGCAATCGGACCCTCACAAATTTCGCTATTTACCCTTCTCAAGAAATAGCCTCCACCAACAACTGATAGTAAATGGAGCTAATGGGAATCACTTCCTTTCCGATGCTCAACTGATGCTTTTCTATTTTATTGATAAAAGCCCTATTGACTAAAAAGGAACGATGGGTTTTTAAAAAGCCTTGCGGTAAAAGTGCGTTTTCCGCTTGTTGCATTGTCATTCGGCTGAGGACTTGCTCGTTTTCCGTCACAAACTTTACATAGTTGCCTTCGGCTTTGGCGCATTTGATTTGCGCTATTTCAAGTCGCACATATTCATAACCTGTTTTCAGAAAAAGATGCTGATCGTTCTTTTGTTCCAGTCGGTCGCTGGCCTTATTTACCGCCTTTAAAAACCTCCCGAAATCGAAAGGTTTCAGCAGGTAGTCCACGGTTTGAAAATCATAACTCTCTAGCGCGTATTCCTGATAAGCCGTGGTGAAGATTACCAAAGGTGTTTTTGAAAGGCTTTTCAGAAAATCCATTCCCGAGATATCCGGCATTTTCACATCCAAAAACAGCAAGTCAACCGAATTGGTTTTTAAGAATTCAAGGGCCTGATAGGCATTGGTAAAGCTCGCTTTCAATTCCAAAAACGGAATTTTATTGGCGTGGCTTTCGATAATATCCAGCGCTATCGGTTCGTCATCTATGGCAATGGCTCTGATCATATCAAGGTAATTTTAATGTTGGCCTCAAAGCTGTCTTCCGTTTCATAAATTTGAAATAAGTGTTTTTCAGGATAAAGAATGCCCAAACGCTTTCTCACATTCTCCAGCCCAATTCCTGATTTTCCTTTTTCAGGATCTCCCCCGTGTTTGTGAACACTATTTTGCACATTCAAATGCACCTCTTCCGCATTACAAGTTAATTTTATTTTTACCCAGGATGGTTTCTGAAAACTGACACCATGTTTAAAAGCATTTTCAACAAAAGGAATTAGCACCATAGGCGTAATTTCTCCTTGGCAACCCTCGGCCACATCTACTTCCAATTGAAAATGATCTTTCTGTGAAATTCGTAAAGTTTGAAGTTCGATGT
>CAXBPM010000394.1:0-3772 GCA_963977345.1 uncultured Roseivirga sp. | reverse complement strand
ACCGTTAGGGAAATGTTATATTTCACAATTCATCACGCTGATCATCATCGTAATTTGATCAAAATTTACTTAAAGGGAGTTTAAGGTTGAACCTTCCATATATTATGGATACCCAGCTTAAAGCTTTTTCAATACCTGCAAAAGGGCTGTCAAATGATCTTGAGTGAAATCATAATGCGTGACAAAACGAATGAGCTGAGGGCCAAAACCAAAAGCCAAAACCCCATGATCTTTTAGCTTGGCCAAAAACGATTCGTTTGTATAGCGGTCGCTGATTCTGAAAATCAGGATGTTAGTTTCGCAAGGATAAATCTCTTCTACATAATCTAAGCCTTGCAAAGTATCGGCTATAATCTGAGCATTTTTATGGTCTTCCGCCAGTCGCTCAATATGATTTTCTAAAGCATACAAGCCAGCAGCAGCAATGTACCCCGCCTGTCTCCATGCGCCACCCATTACTTTACGAACACGCTTTGCACGCTTAATTTTATCTGCGGTTCCTAATAACAAAGAACCTACCGGAGCGCCCAAACCTTTAGAAAGACAAATAGAAATGGTATCGAAAGTTTTGCCGTAATCCTCTGCCTTCTGATTCTTAGCTACTAATGCATTAAACAGCCTAGCACCATCCAAATGGAAAGCCAAACCATTATCAACACAGACTTTCTTAATGGCCAGGATTTCGTCAAAATCATAACAACTCCCCCCGCCTTTATTCATGGTATTCTCTAGCGAAACCATTCTTGAAACGGGTGAATGAATATCGTCAGGCTGAATTGCAGCTATTACATCTTTCGCTGTAATTCTACCTTGGTCACCTTCAAGTAAGCGAACCGAAACCCCAGAATTCGACATAATCCCACCACTTTCATAAAGGTAGATATGCGAGTGCTTATGGCAAATCACCTCATCCTGCAAAGTAGTGTGTAATCGGATTCCAATTTGGTTGGTCATGGTGCCAGAAGCACAATAGAGCGCTGCTTCCATCCCAAACATGCTAGCTGCTTTTTTCTCCAAAGCGGCCACCGTTGGGTCTTCACCAAACATATCGTCACCCACTTCGGCTGCCATCATGGCTGCATGCATTTCAGGAGTAGGTTTGGTTAGGGTATCACTTCGTAAATCTATCAAGGGAGTAGTTTTTAGGATCGGAATCTAGGAGGAAAAGGGAGGAAGTGCAAATGTTTTTATTTGAGTCATTTCCCGGTCAGGAACCTTATGCTCCTAACCGGATTATCTCCGTTTTTACCTAAACATTATGAGATTTGAAGCTAAACCAGCTTCAAAATGACCTGACCGTCTGTCATTATTTGGGTGTGTAATCTCCTAGCATTGTGCGCAGCTTTACTAGCTCCTGCTTTATGCTGTAATTCGTTTGTGCGGGGACACTCTTTAGAAATTTCGCAAAGTGTACCTCCATAGACATCATCATCTCAGACTTACTCTCCACACCACGCTGAGTAAGCTTTACCCGAAAAGACCTTCCGTCTGCCTCATTACCCTCTTTTTCAATCCAGCCATTACGCTCCATGCGCACGATCATACGAGAAATTGAAGGCAAATCCTGAAGTGTAACCCTACTGATTTCAGTTGGAGTTACACTCCCGTGATTCCAAAGCATAATCAATACCTGCCATTGCTCAGGGGTAACTGAATACCCCTTTAGCGCCCTAATCAACTCTCTATGGAAAAGCAGATAGGTGCGGTAAAGATTATAGCCAAGATTGCTATTTAAGTGAAAGAGAGTCTTACCGAAATCCATAAGTAGATGGTAAATCTAGTCGAATTTAATCAAAATACTTGTCTAGACAAGTATTTTGATTAAAAAAAATTGACTCCAGAGGGAATAGCTGAAAATTTTCATCAGCTATTCCCTAGAAATATTCCGTAAAAAGTAAACAGAAATTACATCTGTCATAAGATGACAGCATTCAGATTCTCAAGCCCTTGGGTGAGAAATAACCCATGAATGGAAATCAAAACTGATTTCCATAAAGGAAAATAAAATCAGTAAACAGTTAAAAAAGGCTATTTCAGATCTTTCTGCTTGATTTCTGCTCTAAATCGCTTAATTCAAGATTGAGTGCCTTGGTGGAGATTTGAGTTTCGATAAAGGAAAGTATTAGTGAAGCAAGTAAGAGAAAAAGGCTCGCTCCAAAAACAAGGTCGGCAGTTTGTTGCTCGCGCAAGTACATAAGCACCATACTTAATACACAGCAGAAAAAACTGGCTATTCCAAGCGCCTGCATGTTACGAATAAGTAATAAGCGCACTTTTAAATTTTTGATTTGCCCAAGTATCGTGGCGGGCGGGTCATTATGGTCTAAGTATCGCTGTCTTAAGCCACGCGCAAGGGTAGCCAAAGCCACAAAGCGGTTGGTAAAGGCCAAAAGTAAAAGTGTAATGGCGGGAAAAAGTAATGCCGGAGTTGAGATGTCAATATTCAATTGTCTCGCTTTAAGTCTTCCAATTTCTTTTCGCGTTGATGCTTTCCTTCGATCTTCTTATCTAAAGTAAGACGCCAAGACAGAATCAATACTGCCAATATTGACGGATAAAGAATGAACTCAATCCAGTACTTAGCCATTACAGGATCAGAAAAATTATCTACCCCAACCACATATTGTAGCACCAAGCAAATGCTCATGATGATCACTAGGACTACCATTATTCGCTTTTCTATCTTAGCCTTCATGCTGCAAAGTTAATGAAGAATTATGACAGACTCCGACTAAAAATCACACAGTTCAGTCCATTTCGTGAATCAAAACGGAGTGATAGCACCTGCCTCTATTTTAAAATAACTTTGAATGTTTGTTTGTGATTAGTATTACGATTGGTGATTACAACCATTATTAACCCCTTACCAAACCCTTTGGTGGCCAAGGTTAAATCCCCGATTTTTTGCGACAGCGTGAATGTTTCGTTACTCATAAGAGCCCCCGCACTCGATAAAACTTGTACCATCACTTCACTTTCCACATCTACCTCATAGGCCAACTTAAGATCATCACCTTGGATTACGGGGTTAGGAAATAGCTTGAAATTCTCAACCAATTCTCGTTTTTCTATAAACACCCTTTTTATTTCAGAAATGGTTGATTCTCCATTAAAGTCGGTCTGCTTTAAGCGATAGAAGCTATGACCCCGTATTGATTTTTCATCAACGAAAGAATAGTGGTTTGCGTCTTCACTATCTCCAACACCATGCACTATAGTTATCGGCTCAAAACTATTTCCATCAATAGCTCTTTCAATCGTGAAAAACGCATTCCCAAATTCTTGTGCAGTACTCCAATCCAGACGCACGTGATCTTTGTCCGTTCTCTTCACTTCAAAAGACATAAGGGTTACTGGTAATGATGTAGACTGCAAAGAGCCTAAAGTGAAATACTGTGTGTCATTTAAGTTGACAGCAAAAGTTACCGTTTTATTAGTTGCATCGATTGATGATGGGGATACCAAGGTTACTCCTGAAGTAAAGTCTCCATCATTATCTACCATAAGCCTTACTTGGTTTAAGTTGTTTGTGCCTACGCCAGTTGGGCCAGTTATATCTCCTAAGTCGAAGGTTAAGTTTACCGTACCAACAGTGCCTGTTTCCTGAACGTACCATTCTCTGAACAGACGACCACTCACTTGGGAAGAGTTGTATTCTGTATTGCCTTCTGCTCTAGTCCCTGTTTTGGCTACGTTGTCATTCCCCCAAATTAAGAATGAGTCATCGGCAGTGAAAGCACCCGCCATTTCCATGGTCACGATGGCATCATCA
>CAXBPM010000393.1:0-3775 GCA_963977345.1 uncultured Roseivirga sp. | reverse complement strand
TCCCTCATGCTTCCAGGCTTTTGGACTGGAAGAAGTCGATAGGCCATTCCTTCTTGCACCAAGTAATCATCCAAATCAAAAGGCACCGAACTCACGGATGTGTAGTTGAAATAAATAGGTCTTTCCCAATTGTTAGTAGCAATTAAATCGAGCATGAGCAATTGCGCTTTCTCTAAGAAATTTTCTCCTTCCTTAAAGGTAAACGTCATTCGGTTCGTCTGATATTTCTTTAAGCTGTTCGGGATAATTCCAAGATCTGCTACACGTGCCGAGTCAACATTCAGGAAGAGCGAACGGGCTGGGACGGTATTGATTACTGTGCCTGAACCAAGCTGTCTCTGAATGGCCGGACTCTTGCGTTGTACTAAAGAAATATAATCTTTAAGATCAATGGCTTTGCCTTTGTATTGTGGGCGTTCGTCTACGTATAAATAGTCATTCGTACCCTGTCGATAACTGTCAATACCCAAGGTGTAAGGGAAGGCATCTGAATCGTTCATTTTCACCTTGGTTTGGTCTATATACCAATCCGTATTATAATAACTGAGTACAATTACCCTCACATCGGTTCTAAAGCCTTCTACTTCTTGTACATACCAAAGTGGGAAAGTGTCATTGTCACCCCCGGTAAAAAGTATTGCATTTGGAGCACATGAAGCCAAGAAGTTTCTAGCAGAATCTACAGAGAAGAACCTTCCAGTTCTATCATGATCGTCCCAGTTTTCAGAAGCTAAAATGATCGGTGAAACGAGGCAGAGTGCTAGAGCACCATAAGCCAAGGTCTTTCCACGCTTCATGGCAGCACTACCAATGGCCAATACCGCAAAACCGATCCAAATGGCAAATGCATAGTATGAACCAGTGTATATATAGTCTCGCTCTCTTGGCTCTATTGGTGGTGAATTCAGATAAATCACCAATGCCAAGCCTGTTAGAATAAAGAACAGGAGCGTGGCTGAGAAACGTTTTGGATCACGATTAAATTGGAAGAAGAATCCAATCAGACCGAGAATCAATGGAATCATATAATACTGATTCCTTGATTTATTATTCTTAATAAAGTCGGGAACATCCTTATTCCCATCTATGGCGGTTAGGTAATCGGCATCTTGAATGTCACTTTCTCTACCTGAGAAGTTGAACATAAAATAGCGCACATACATATGGCCAATTTGGTGAGAGAACATGAAAGCCATGTTGTCTAGGAAAGTTGGTTTTTCACCTTCTCTTAGGCCTGTAATGGCCATGTACTTTTGCTTGTGGGCAGGAGAAGAGCTATACATCCTTGGTAGAAAAGTAGACCAAGCATTGTCATAGGTGGTTTCTACTTTGTAATCTGAGATTTTATACCCGTCTTCGTCCTTATAATATATTGGAGCTCCTTGTTTTTGTTCTGGTGGTGGAGCATTGAAATACTGACCATAAAGGAGTGGTCTGCTACCATATTGCTCTCTTTTAAGATAAGAGATGAATGTCATTACATTCTCCGGGTTGTTTTGGTCAATTGCAGGGTTTTCCTTAGAACGAATAAGGATTACAGCGTAACAAGAATAACCTATCAACACGAAAGTGATCCCTAACATCAAAGTGTTTAGGGTAACGAAATCTTTTCTTCTTGTCCATTTTAAACCAAAAACAATGGCCGCGATCAACAATGCTATCATAAATATGGCACCTGAACCAAAAGGTAAACCAAGGGTATTTACGAAGGTAATCTCAAATTTTCCAGCTAGTGTAGGAAGGCCTGGAATGATAAAGGAATTGATCAACATCACTAAAAAGAGTGATATGCCCATGGCGGCAAAGGCACCTTTCCAATTTGGATTCTCGTATTTCTTAAAATAGTAGATTAAGCCGAGTGCAGGTAAAGTAACTAAACCTAAAAGGTGGGCTCCAGTGGAAAGACCAAGCATGTAAAAGATAAGTATGATCCATTTATTTCTTCCACTTTCATCTTCCACAATTTCCCATTTGAGCATAGCCCAAAACACAAAAGCGGTAAAGAATGAAGACATTCCGTACACTTCGCCTTCAACGGCAGAGAACCAGAAGGAATCTGTAAAGGCAAAGCTCATTGCCCCCACTACACCTGCTCCAGCAAGTAATATTTTTTGAATGTTAGTTTCGTTGCCTAATTCAGCATCGATCAATTTTCTGCCCAACATTACGATAGTCCAATACAGGAAAAGGACTGCAAATGCACTGGATACCGCACTCACCATGTTAATCCAATAAGCCACTTGGGTTACATCACCAAAGGCGAAAAAGGAGAACATACGCCCAATAAGCATATATAGAGGGGCCCCTGGAGGGTGAGATACTTCTAGTTTATAGGCAATGGCGATAAACTCTCCTGAATCCCAAAAACTAGCGGTTTCTTCGAGAGTCAAAATGTAGACAATCAACGAAGCTAAAAAAACCGCCCATCCGGTGAGATTATTGAATTTCTTAAAATCTGTCATTTCAGTATTTTTAATGGTGGGTTCATTACTTAAAAAGTAGTAACGAACGGGACACCATGAGCAATTGTAAACCTATTTGCAGGGCGTGAAATTAGTAAAATTTAGATTGTAGAAGGGTTAAATTTTATTAATACCATGAAAGGCTAAGGCAAAGGGGAAGTATGGACTGAAATCGGAGCAAGTTTAGAGCCTTATTTGTACACCCCTAGGTAAAACCAAAGCCACAATAAGAAAAGCGGCACATAAGAAGTAAACACAATGGCGTTGGCAATCGACTTCTTTTTTCTCGCAGCAAAATTCACCCCGTAGGTAAGTAATATCCAGTAGCCAATTTCAAAAACATTGAGAGCAGAGTTTACATACCAATATTTTTCTGCCACTTGTTCATGGTTGAAGAAGTTCATATAAGAAAGAGGTTCAAAGGCTTTTACGTCCCAATAAGTTGGGTCGGTGTCTATAAAAAAGAACCAAAGGATAGTAAGAACTTCGGGAATGAAAAAGATCATTTCGGCAAACATGGCAATTTGCCAACACTGCTTGTAGCTAACCCTATAGCCCCATAAAAAGCAGCCTGTCCATAAAATGAAACCTATAAGCGTAAACTTCCAAGCATATACTAAGGGTACACCAATATATTTAAGTCCGGCAACTGCTTGAAATACAAGCAACTCCATGCCATCCATAAATTTAAAAGCGTTGATTTCGCTGATAATAAAAGTTTGCTGGATAAAGAGAAGGAGAAAAGAAATGACACATATTAATATGAACACCATCGTTTTGTTGATGGACGTGTACTCCTTCATTTTAACTTCTAGCGGTGTGTATTCCCTTGGCATAGCAAAACAATTTCAGACAAATCTACGATTAATGGCTAAATGCAATAATAAAATTAGTTAAGCGTATTGTGAATCGGCTGTGTGGCAGTACTTTTGCGCGTCTGTTGCACATAAATCAATTGAAGGGTTTGAAGAAGGTTATTGTAGGTGTATTTATGCTTTTTTTATTCGTACCTAATGTAGCGAATGCGCAGGTACAGAAGGATAAGGTTTTGGGCGATACTGCCAAGTATCTTTTGCTCAACATGAATCTTCAAAAAGAGATTACAGATGCCGTTGACTACATGTACAACTTCGATTTTCGTAAAGCGGAAGTCGAGTTCAATTGGATCAAGTATAATTTTCCAGAACACCCCCTTGGCTATTTTTTGTACGGAATAAGTACTTGGTGGCAAATGATGCCCAATTTGGAAAAGGAGTCTCCGCTAGGGGAAGAATTTTTAGCTTACATGGATACTGCCATTACCAAGGCACAAG
>CAXBPM010000392.1:0-3779 GCA_963977345.1 uncultured Roseivirga sp. | reverse complement strand
TAGAATGGCAAAGAAGGCTGTCATTAAAGTCATTGAAACCGTATTCTGAACAAAATCGAGAATAGTGCCTACATTTTTGAAAGAACTATCTTTTCCAATAATACCTCCCAAAAGGTTTTCTCCCTGTAAAATTGTCACTCCGAATCGCTCTTCAATTGACATAATCATAGAAATGATTTTCGATTCTGCCTTCTGGAAAAAATCATTTTCTGCAGAAAGTATTTCTCTACTCGAAAGTTGTATTAATTCAATCCCTACCTTAAAAAATCCCGCTATAATCAA
The DNA here is from genome assembly GCA_963977345.1 of uncultured Roseivirga sp. Classification (GTDB taxonomy): domain Bacteria; phylum Bacteroidota; class Bacteroidia; order Cytophagales; family Cyclobacteriaceae; genus Roseivirga. Next base: position 3,497 of record CAXBPM010000392.1, on the reverse strand, counting down.
GATGATAATCAAGATGCTGATGGTTTTGGGTAGGTTTTTCTTATTGAACCAACGCATAAGCGGCAGGAACAACAAGGCGATGAACATTGAAAAAATGAGCGGAATGAAAATAAATGAAAGCATTTTCAGCAGGTAAAATACCAGCGGAATTACAATGATCAACAACAGGGTATTTGTTGTCTTTAGATCTTTTAATGGACTGTCTTGCATCTTTATTTTTTGCTCTCCTTATTTTAGGCACTTAAACACTGAACTCTCAAACGTGTTTGCCGCGCAAAAGTACGTAAGGATCATGTTATTTTTCTTTAGAAGACTGAAGAATCTGTGGCCTGATTAAACATTTCTAAAAAACGCATTCCTTTGTATGAATTGCCTTTTTCGTTCAGACGTGGGCTCCAAACCGCTACACTGAAGTGTTCCGGAAGTATGGCGATAATTCCGCCACCCACTCCACTCTTACCTGGTATCCCAACTTTGAACGAAAACTCTCCGGCTTCATCATAGAAACCACAAAGCTGCATTAAGGTGTTAATTCTTTTTGACTTTTCGGGACTGATTATTCTTTCTTTTGAAAAAGGATCGACTCCATCATTTGCTAAAAACATAAATGTCCGTGCCAGTTCAGCACAAGTCATCTCAATAGAACACAAATGAAAGTAGAAGTCTAATACCTCATCACAATTGCCAGTGATGTTGCCATAGGCTTTCATGAGGTTAATTAATGCGGCATTTCTATAGCCGTGTGCTTTCTCTGATTCGGCTACTTTTTTATTGTAGTCGATTGAATCGTTGTTGGCAATTTTTCGGATGTATTCGATAAATGTTTGCTTGGTGTCTTTCAGGTGATCTACCAAGAAATCGCAAATCACGAGTGCGCCAGAGTTGATCAATGGGTTTCTGGGAATTCCCTTGTCGTACTCTAGTTGTACCAAAGAATTAAAGGCTGTGCCAGATGGTTCAACACCCACGCGTTTCCAGAGTTTTTCGCCTTCTAATTCATAGGCCAAGACTAAGGACAGTACTTTGGCGATACTTTGGATGGAGAATTTTTCGTCCGAATCACCATGGCTGAAGTTCTCTCCATTCATAGTGGTCAGGTGCACACCAAATTTATTGGGGTCTACAGAGCCTAATTCTGGAATGTAAGAAGCTACTTTACCGGTGTCGTTGATTTCAGAAAGAAAACTGCAGGTATTTGAGAATGCTTGTTTGTACTCCATTCTGTGGTTCAACTATGGTTTTTAGAGATTCGGAAAATGACGGGATAAACCTAAGGAAATCGAGAACAGAACAAAAGTAAAAGAGGATTGTTTGCTGCAATCCTCTTTTGTGTGTTTTAGTAAACCGATTTTCTTTGCTCCGCCCAAGCAGCATTTTCAATATAGTCATCGTAAGTGCTTAGTTTATCTACAAAGCCTTTTGGCCCTAATTCTACAATTCTATTGGCCACGGTATGGGTGAATTCGTGGTCATGAGAGGTGAATAATACCGTTCCAGGGAAATCTTTCAATGCATTGTTAAAGGCCTGAATCGACTCCAAATCCAAGTGGTTGGTTGGTTCATCAATGATTAGCAAGTTCCCTTGTTTTAACATCATGCGAGAAAGCATACAACGTACTTTTTCTCCTCCAGAAAGCACACTACACTTTTTGAAAACCTCTTCGCCTGAGAAAAGCATTTTACCCAAGAAGCCACGAATATAAACCTCGTCTTTTTCTCCGTCCGAATATTGTCTCAACCAGTCAATCAGGTTGTCACTAGATTCAAAGAATCCTGCATTGTCATTCGGTAAGTAAGAGTGCGTAATGGTTTGTCCAAATTTGCATTCACCTGAATCAGCTTTCATGGCGCCTGTTAGTATTTCGAATAGAGCCGTGGTGGCCATACTGTCCTTACTTAAAAAGGCGATTTTATCTCCCTTGTTGACAAACAGGTCAAGGTTATTGATCAGTATCTTGTCATCCGTCTTTTTATTCAAACCTTTGATCTCCAAGATTTGGTCTCCCGCTTCTCTCGTTTGGGTGAAAATAATGGCAGGATAACGCCTGGTAGAAGGTTGAATATCATCCAAGTTAATTTTGTCCAATAACTTTCTTCTACTTGTTGCTTGCTTAGATTTAGAAGCGTTGGCGCTAAATCTGGCAATAAATTCCTGAAGTTCTTTTTTCTTCTCTTCCGCTTTTTTGTTGGCCGAAGATCTTTGCGTTAAAGCCAATTGGCTCGATTGGTACCAGAAAGTGTAGTTACCAGTATATAATTTCACTTGGCTAAAATCGATATCAACAATGCTGGTACAAACCGTATCCAAAAAGTGCCTATCGTGAGATACAACAATTACTGTATTCTTGAATTCAAGCAAGAAATCTTCTAACCAAGAAACGGTATGAATGTCCAAGTCGTTGGTAGGTTCATCCAGAATTAGGATGTCTGGGTTACCAAATAGGGCTTGGGCTAAAAGCACACGTACTTTCTGGCTACCGTTAAGGTCTTTCATTAACATGTAATGAAGGTCTTCGGTAATGTCCAAACCACTAAGTAGGGAAGCAGCATCCGATTCAGCATTCCATCCGTCCATTTCTGCAAAAAGGCCCTCAAGTTCAGAAGCCTTAATCCCATCTGCCTCAGAAAAGTCTGGCTTCATATAAACGGCCTCTTTTTCTTTCATCAGTTTCCATAGTATGGTATGGCCCATCATTACGGTATCCAAAACAGTGTTTTCATCAAAGCCATAGTGGTTCTGACTCAAAACCGCCATTCTTTTTCCCGGCTCCAAGATAACTTGACCTGAATTTGCGTCAACTTCACCAGAAAGGATTTTCAAGAAGGTAGATTTTCCTGCACCATTGGCCCCAATTACACCATAACAGTTGTTGCCAGTAAACTTGATGTTTACTTCATCGAACAATACTCTTTTGCCGTATGCGAGGGAAATATTTTGGGTTGATATCATAGCTGCCGTATTTTAAGGCCGCAAAGGTAAGAGGATCAAATGGGAAAGGGAAGTCAAGAGCCAACTTTATGATTTATGTTGCTTAACTATTAGAAATAAGTAAGTTATGTTCGTTTAAAGTTGATTAGTTTCGCGGGCTTTTATACATGAATAAGTTCTCAGAAGAGCAGTGGATCAACTCGGTTGATCAGCTCGCACAAAATGATTTTGTGGTAATTGATGATTTTCTCGATAAGCAATTATTTGAGAGCGTCCGTACCTACTTTCTTAATCGCCTTGAGGTGGATGGGTTTACTGACGCGGCCATTGGTGCACTAAATCAAAAACAGCTAGAGAAATCCATTCGAGGAGATAAAATTTATTGGCTTGAGCGAAGGAATGATACCGAAATGGAGCCGTTTTTCCAGTTGTCAGATGAATTGATTCAACAACTTAATCAGCTTTGTTACCTCAGCCTTTCTGGTTGCGAATTTCACTTGGCACATTACCCAATAGGTGCCTTCTACAAAAAGCACATCGATCAGTTTAAAGGCAGAAGTAATCGCCT
>CAXBPM010000391.1:0-3804 GCA_963977345.1 uncultured Roseivirga sp. | reverse complement strand
ACCAACCGACAGGCATTTGCCAATTCTACAGATGTTCAGCCTGAATTGAAGATAAAATCGGCAGAGGACTCTTTCTTATTACTTGATGAGCTTTACTATTTGTATAACGCATCACTTAATTCAAAAACAAGTAGCAAAGCGCTTATCGAGACATTCGATCGCTACATTGCCTACCCTAGAAATATAGCCATCAAGGATTACCTGTTTTTGGGAAAGGTAATTCAGCTCTACAACTCTGGAGAAGTAAATGAGACCTTTAATTTATTAGATCAACTTATTGCTTCCTATGGTCAAAACACGGGGCTTTACAGTTACATGAAAGCCGTTTGGGCTTACCAGCAAGGGGCATATGAACTCAGTTTTGTATTTCTAGGCGAAGCCCAGTCTTATAACTTCGACCGAAACATTATTGCCACTACCTATTCAGATTTTCTTGCTAAAAGCGTTGATCACCCCTCCACTGGGCTTCAGCAAAAATGGAAGGACTTCGAAAGCCAGCAAGACAACTTATCTGCCGAAGAAAAGAAGCAATTCCTATTCGGCATGGCCAGTGAGAATTCCTTTGACCAAACGGGAACCCTTAAAGCAATTGAATTGCTCAGAGCAATGGATACCACTCCAGAAGAAATTTATGAATTACTTCAACAAGCAATAACCGTAAACAAAAGGGGTGTGCCTTTATATGAAGCCTACATTTATCAGACATTAGATATTGGGCTTTCTTTTTTCGGTAACTCGGCCTTAGAAACCTTATCAACTTTTGCCAACAAAGACGACTTTGAGAGAATCAAAAAGCAATTCGAGCAAAAGGAAAAACTTATTCAGCAAAGGGCACTTGGTCTTAACGACTGAATTGACTCGACAATAAACCCTTCAATCCATTTGAGTATCCGCTCAAGGAATAAATATTGATAGCCGCTCTAGATTGCGTTGTTTTGTTTGTTGATCTCAATCAATTATTGAGCTGAGATTAAACTTTTGATTATTTTTATAGTCTTGATTTAAACTTTATTGAACATACATCCGTCATACGAATATGAAAACAGTAATCAGTACAACAGATATTTCTAGAATTTATCAAATGGGAAGCGAAACTATTCGCGCCCTGAAATCGGTAACTATTGAAATTAAACAAGGAGAGTATGTTTCTTTCATGGGACCGTCTGGTTCTGGTAAATCTACCTTGATGAACATGATCGGCTGTCTTGATACACCTTCTGGTGGACGCTATGTTCTTAACGGAATGGATGTGAGTGACATGACCGAGAATGAATTGGCCGAAGTTCGAAACAAAGAAATTGGCTTCGTTTTCCAAACGTTTAACCTTTTGCCTCGTGCAAGTTCATTAGAGAACGTTGCACTTCCTTTGATTTATGCTGGTTACAGTAAGTCTGAAAGAGAAGAAAAAGCAATGGCAGCTTTAGATGGCGTTGGTTTGGCCGATAGAGCACACCACAGGCCTAACGAACTTTCTGGTGGTCAGCGTCAAAGAGTTGCAATTGCAAGAGCATTGGTAAACGATCCTTCAATCCTTTTGGCCGATGAACCAACTGGTAACCTTGACTCCAAAACTTCTTATGATATTATGGACTTGTTTGCCAAACTACACGACTCAGGCAACACCATTATCATGGTAACACACGAAGATGATATTGCTCAGTATTCTCACAGAATTGTTAGAATGCGAGATGGTTTGATTGAAACCGACACAGTGAACGAAACGCCTACTAGAGGCAATCCAATTAAAGAGGCGGCAGCGAAAGCGGCAGCTGAGGCAGCGGCAGCACACTAATTATTGTGAAGATATATACAAAAACAGGAGATTCAGGCACCACCTCATTATTGGGTGGTGCTCGTGTTTCTAAGGCACACCTCCGAATCGAAGCTTACGGAACAGTAGACGAACTTAACTCCTTTCTAGGAGTGCTTCGTGACCAACCTGTGAGCGAAAAAAGGCTGGATTTACTTAAAGAAATTCAAGACAGACTTTTCACCCTTGGGGCCGAACTGGCTACAGAGCCGGGGAAAGACAAAGTGGTGAAGCCTGACCTTCTTCCTTCAGATATTACTCTACTTGAAAAAGAAATGGACGAGATGGAAAAACACCTTGAGCCATTAAAGAATTTCATTCTCCCAGGTGGTCATCCATCAGTTTCATTTGCCCATGTTGCCCGTTGCGTGTGCCGAAGGGCTGAACGTATTTGTATTGCCCTAAATGAACAGTCACCAGTGGACGGTTTGGTAATTCAGTACCTCAATCGACTTTCAGATTTCTTTTTCATGTTGGGAAGGAAAATGGCGCAAGAGCTTGGTATTGAAGAGGTAAAGTGGGAACCTAGAAAAAAATAAGTAAGTATTTACTTATTTTGAGGTTTAAAGTAGCATTTCGGGAATCCCGATAAAAACACCTCTCTTTTTAAACACAAAGAAATTTTACAATACCATATTCCGTAATAGGAATTTTCACGAAATAATATTCCGTATACCTAATTGCGAATGATCGTAATTAGAACATTTCACGGTTTCGACCTATTTGATCAAACCTTGAAGTTTCGTAAATTTGAATTCATTCCCCTTAACCCGTTAGTACATGACAGACACAATTGATATTTCGATAAACAAGGTAGGTCAATCCAGCATTGGCACCCTTGACGTTCACAATATCCCATTTGCGAAGATTTATTCTGACCATATGTTTGAAGCTGATTATAGGGATGGGGAATGGAAGAATTTCAGAATTGTACCCTACCAAAATATCTCAGTAAGCCCAGCAAATAACACCTTGCACTATGCCATCACAGTATTTGAAGGCATGAAAGCTTACAAAAATGACGATGGTGAAGTATTGCTTTTCAGACCAGAGGCCAACGCCAAAAGGTTGAATATTTCTGCCGAAAGAATGTGTATCCCTGAATTGCCAGAAGCGCTTTTCATGGAAGCCTTAACAACACTTATCAAACTTGATAGCCAATGGGTGCCTTCAGTACCTGGCACTTCTTTATACATTCGCCCATTCATTTTCGCAACGGACGAATACATAGGAATCAGACCTTCTGATACCTTCAAATTCATGATCATCACTTGTCCAGTGGGTGCCTATTATTCCGCTCCAGTCAATGTGAAAATTGAGACTAAATTCTCAAGGGCCTTCCAAGGTGGAACTGGTTTTGCTAAAGCCGGTGGAAACTACGCTGCCAGCCTTTACCCAGCTAAATTAGCCAAAGAACAAGGTTTTGACCAATTGATTTGGACTGACGCTGAAACGCACCAGTATATTGAGGAATCAGGAACTATGAATGTCATGTTCATTATCGACAATACTATAATCACTGCTCCCGCTAGCGGAACCATTCTAAAAGGAATTACCAGAGACAGCGTATTGACCTTAGCACGCGATTGGGGCATGAAGGTGGAAGAACGTAAGGTGCCTGTGAAAGAAATCGTTGAGGCGGCTAAAAACGGCACGCTTCAGGAGGCTTTCGGGGTAGGTACTGCCGCTACTATTGCACATATAGCACGCATTGGCTTCGAAGATGAAGTATATGATTTGGGTCCAATCGCAGAAAGAGAATTTTCTAATAAAGTACTTTTCGAACTGGATAGAATTAAAACAGGTAAGGCAGAAGATAAATTTAATTGGATGCTGAAGGTTTAATTTAACATTCCTTAACCAGTTTTTTTCTTTAATTGCAGGCCTATGAAAGCAAAATGGCCATTCCTTATACTCTGCCTTTTATTTGTGTCTGAGGCAGCCTTTTCTCAAACCTATTTGGTGGTGAGAAAGAAGGGCTCCATGCGTAAGTA
>CAXBPM010000390.1:0-3810 GCA_963977345.1 uncultured Roseivirga sp. | reverse complement strand
TTGATTGCCATGAACCTCCACGGTTTTTACTCATGAAAAGGTAAGTGCTAAAGTCACCTTGTTTGTGGGCATCTGCAATGGCAAAAACGGTATTTGTATTATGCCTAGAGGCTTCAATATCATTAATGAAGGACAAGGCTGGTACTTTTGGCAAGCTTGCCGCTTTCTTCCATGTCTGCCCATCGTTTTCACTTACATGAATCAGCCCGTCATCAGAACCCGTATACAACAGGCCTTTGGTCATTGGTGATTCTGCAATGGAAGTCAGTGTAGAGAACAAAGACATGGCGCCATTATCATAAAGCGCGTCTACACTTGGCACCCTGTCCATCATTTCTAATTCATATCGAACCTTGTTGGTGGTAAGGTCTGGGCTGATGGCTTTCCAAGAATCGCCTCTGTCCTCGCTTTTCCAAACCCGCTGCGAACCGAAATAAAGGGTTTTACTATTGTAAGCACTCACCTGAATTGGGCTGTCCCAGTTAAATCTTTCTGGTGCCTCGCCCGGAGCAGGTGTTGGTTTTATGCTAATGACCTCTTCGGTTTTTCGGTCCAATCTGTTCAACTCTCCCCCTTGAATTTCCATGTACACTGTATTTGGATCTTCAGGATCAAACATTGCATCGTAACCATCGGCTCCTAAAGGAACGTACCAATCTTGGTTGCGAACGCCTTCGGTATTGGTGGTTCGAGAAGGGCCTAAAAGTGTACCCAAATCCTGCGCTCCTGCCACGATGTTATAAAACGGCAAGGCATTATCGAGGGCTATTTTATAAAATTGAGCAATCGGTAAATTAGAAAAAAAGCGCCAGGTGGTGCCTTCATCAAAGGTCTCATAAAGTCCACCATCATTCCCTGAAATTAAATGATTTCCATCAGCTGGATCGATCCACAACGCATGGTTATCACTGTGCTTTTCGCGTCCTGTACCCAAGTTATCGAAGCTTTTACCGCCATCACGTGACACCTGGTAGAATACATCCATCTGGTAAATGAGATTCTCGTCTACTGGCGACACTTCTATTTCTTGATAATAATGTGGTCCAGTTCCTCCCGAGATATAACTATTTTGCTTCGTCCAGCTTTCGCCTTTGTCGCTTGATTTATAAAATCCTTTATTCGAATTATCTCCCTCGATTGTGGCATACACCAATTTTGGATTGGCAGGAGTCACTCCCAAGCCTATTTTACCAAGGTCACCCTTCGGTAAACCTGTCGATAGCTTTCTCCAAGTATCGCCATTATCGGTTGACTTATAAATTCCTGATTGTGGTCCACCCGCCAAGAGCGACCATGTCTTTCTTCTGCGTTGGTAAGCCGCGGCATAAAGCACATCGGGATTGGTGGGGTCGAATTCTACATCCGTCACCCCCGTGTTTTCATCTATTTGAAGTGTGGCCGTCCATGTTTTACCACCGTCTTTCGACTTGTATAAACCACGCTCACCGCCTGCTGACCATAATGGGCCTTCGGCAGCTACAAAAACCACATCGCTATTCCTTGGGTCGACTAAAATTTTACCGATGTGCTCGGACTTCTTGAGCCCCATAGACTCCCAAGTTTCACCCGAATCTCTACTGCGATAAACGCCATCGCCCCAGCCTACATGGCGTCCGCTTACGTTTTCACCTGTTCCCACCCAAACCGTATTCGTATTGGTGGGGTCAATGGTAACTGTACCTATTGAATAAGAAGCCTGACGATCAAAAACCGGCTTCCAGGTAATTCCTCTATTATTAGTTCTCCAAACTCCACCTGAGCCCACTGCCACAAACCAGTTATTACCATCGCTAGGATTGACTGCGATGTCGGCAACACGCCCGCCCATTACGGCTGGGCCAACACTTCGAAGTTTTAGGCCGTTGGCAGCTTTTTGTAAATCTGCTGAGGAAGATTGTGCCTCTAGATTTGATACTGAAAACAAACAGATAATGGACAGCAGGTAAACTACCCTCGTTCTGAACTTATACATAGTAGGTTTTTTTAAGGTTGAAAAAACTAGGTACAGCAATTTAACAATTGTATTGTAAAGCGGTCAACCATTTGTCAATCTAAAACTCTGGACAATCAATAGATTAGATGATCAGTCCATGAGGAATGGCCTGAATATCAAATCAATCTGTTTGGTTAAAATTTAATCAGTATTTTGAAGGTTCAAATCACTTCAACCATGAAAATACTACTCAGTTCACTTCTCCTTTTAGTTTGCAGTCTCACTTATAGCCAAGAAGCCATGCGCAGGTGGCGAAAACTGAATCAAGTCAGAAACGACAAGTTCGATTTGGTTCTGCCAGAGGCCATGAGGGAAAATAACATTGACATGTGGATTATTATGAACCGCGAAGGCAACCTAGACCCGCTTTATACAGATATGGGCGAAGGCTATGTCGGTTCATTCGGTGGTTATTACATTTTCACCGACCGTGGTGGAGACCGAATCGAAAGGGCATCACTGGGGATTGATGGCTACCTATTAAAACAAGGCGGTGCTTATGATTATTTCGGATCAGTAGATGAATTAAAAGAATTCGTTTCTGCCCGTGACCCCAAAAGAATCGGTCTCAATATTTCCAAAAATATTGGTGGTGCAGATGGACTTACCCATTCTGGCTATTTAGAGTTGACAGAAATTCTAGGAAAGAAATACGCGGATCGTTTTGTGTCAGCAGAAAAGCTGGTGTCTGATTTCCGATCAAGGCGCGTAGCCAGTGAAATTGCTATTTATGGTGAAGCAGGCGAACTCTCCTATACCATTGCAGAAAGGGCATTATCGAATGAAGTGATCACCCCCGGAGTCACCACTTTGGAAGATGTAGCTTGGTGGATGAAGGAGCAGCAATTCAAACATAATTTAGGCTCTTCTTTTGGAATGCCATCGGTTTATATCACTGGGCCAAATGGTGTAGAAGCCACCTCATCGGATCGAATTATTCAAAGAGGAGATGTACTTATGATTGACTGGGGAGTGGGCCTTATGAACATGTATACTGACATGAAGCGGATGGCCTATGTTTTGAAAGAAGGAGAAACCAAAGTGCCCGCTGGTATATTGAATGCCTTCGACCAAAGTATCAAAGTCCGTGAAATCATTCAGAAAACGATTAAGCCTGGCGTAACGGCTAAACAAGCAGAAACCGCTGTATATGCAGCTTTGACCAAAGCTGGTTTTAATCAAATGAAAGGCTTTAATGAATATACTGATTTGGACATGACCGATGTGATTATTGCTTCCCATTCGGTTGGCAACTGGGGACATGGCATAGGCCCATCTATCGCTTATTGGAATCCAGTAAGAATAGAATATGAGCTGAAGCCTTCAAACCTTATCTCTATCGAGTTTTTTGCTTATACCAAAATACCAGAATGGGGAGGAAAGAAATTGAGAGTACCGATAGAAGATGATGCGCTAATCACCTCCCGCGGAATTGAATGGCTCTACCCTGTTAACCCGAGGGTTTTAGTGATTAAATAGTAAAAGAAGCTATTATGTGCTATCTTAAACAAACGCCTAACGACCTTGTTGTGACTCAGACATCACACTAGACTTCTACACAAAAGAAGATTCCTAATTCTAAATAAATAGGTTCTATAGCTCATTTATCTTTGATCGGGGTTTATAAAACGATGAATCATGGAGACTAAAAAAGAACTGGCAAAGTTAATTGTAGTTAACAAAAAATTAGCTTCGAATTTATTTTTTACTAATCAAGAGCTCGAGGTTAAAACCAAAGAAAAACGATTAATTCATCTCATCCTGACAAACAAAAATCTTTCTGAAGAATTAGACAGCTCTCACGAAGAAATGGCATC
>CAXBPM010000389.1:0-3816 GCA_963977345.1 uncultured Roseivirga sp. | reverse complement strand
TTGGCAGCATACCATGCGTCCACTTTAGATTGTAGTGACTTGAATTCATTATTGAAATCACCTAAATCCTTGCGGTCTGCTGCACCAGGAGCATCAAAAGAGCCTGAGATTGTACGAGACAAGCCTGTCACCTTTGAGTTTAAAGGAACAATGTCAGAATCGCTACCTCCTCCGAAACGGAAGCCACCTCCACTGCCAATGGCATCAGAAAGTTCTTTCATTTCTTTCTTCACTTCTTCACTCTTGGTTTTAAGTGCATTCACCTCTGGTCCACGCTTAGTTTTTAAAGCTTCCAACACTTTGTCAACCGACTCCATGTCTTTCGTGATTTTAGACGACAAGGTTGATATATCAGTAGTAAGCACGCCCACTTCTCTGAGTAAATCTCTTCTTGCAATTAAGCTGTTCATGTCATAAGTATCACGAGGATCCATTTGGATTTCGATTTTACCTTCATCAGACTGATCTCCAATAGTTACTTTGAAAGTATAGGCGCCTGGCAAAGCAGGAGCGCCACCTCTTCTGAAGAAACTAGCAAATTCAGCAGGAACACCTGGAGGAAGATCTGGTTGTATTGTGCCTTCAGGAGGATTCTCATCGTATCTCCATGAAACGCTATTCAAACCTTCGCTAATTGGAGAGCTTAATGTTCTCACTAAGGTTCCGCTCAAATCAAAGATTTCGATTTTAGCTTGAGGGCCTCTTGGGATATTAGCGCCTGCGCCAGCTCCGCCTCGGCCACCACGACCTCCGCCTCCACCACCTTGGCCGCCACCGCCTTGTCTGGCTTGCGGCTGAGCTGCAGCAGCACCAGCGCCTCTACCCCCGCCACCAGCAGGAGTTTCAGGTTTCTTAGCGAAGAATTTTATTTCAGCAGCACCAGACTGTCTGTTTTCTCCTTCGAAAGTTGCATTACCAGGATTTGCAGGCCCATTTGAAGCCCTTGTACTTACCATATATGAAGTACTAGCATCAATAGCCGTTACAGCAGACTCAGTCACCGACTTTTGTCCTCTAGCTGCCAATACACGCAATGGCTTAATATCATCAAGTACATAAATGGCTCTACCGAATGTTCCGATGACCAAGTCACTTTCGCGTTCTTGAATCACTAAATCCATTGTAGACACACTTGGATAACCGTTTTCAAACTTGGTCCAAGTTTTTGCGTCATCAATACTTACATATAAACCATGCTCTGTTCCGAAGAACATCAACTTAGGCTCTACTGGGTCTTGGATATAAGATAGCGCATAACCGAAAACATCATTTTCAGTAGCTATAGCCGTCCAAGTTTTTCCATAATCTTTGGTTCTCATCAAGTAAGGCTTGAAATCGAACCTTCTATAATTATTGATTACTGCTACAGCTTCTCCTTTATTATATCTAGAAGCTTTGATTTGGTTCACCCATGATCCAACAGGAACACCTTTAAGGTTTTTGGATACATTTGTCCAAGTGGCACCACCATCTCTAGTAACATGAATGTAACCATCATCAGATCCAGCCCAAAGCACTCCTTTTTCTACAGCACTCGGCTCAATCACCAAAAGCGTTGTATGATTTTCTGCTCCAGTAGCATCAATCGTTAGTCCACCACTTTTATCTTGATTTTGTTTAGTAGTATCATTGGTGGTTAAGTCTGGAGAAATAATTGTCCAGCTATCACCTTTGTTCGTACTCTTGTGCACAAACTGACTTCCAAAATAGATAGTGCTATTGTCAAACGGATCTTGCGCCATGGCTGAGTTCCAGTTGAAACGCAATTTCACTTTAGGATCATCGCTAGTAGGTTTAATTCTCTTGCTGCTTCCAGTAAGTTTATCATATCTACCTACGTTTCCTTGTTGTGACTGAGAGTAGCCATAACGTGAATCGTCAGGATCCGCCATTACATCAAATCCATCACCACCACCAATCGTGAAGAAGTAATCGTTTCTGATTCCATCGCTTTTCCAAGTATAGGCAGGGCCAGTATAGGTTCCGTTATCCTGCAAACCTCCATATACATTGTAAGGCATTTCGTTATCTACATTGACATGATAGAATTGGCCTAATGGTAAGTTCTCCACAAACTGCCATTTATCGCCCATATCACGCGTAATAGCCATACCGCCATCATTTCCTAAGATCATATATTTAGGATCGTCTGGGTTAATGTATAATGCGTGATTATCTACGTGAATAAGGTTTCTACCAATGATATTCTCGAATGACTTACCGCCATCTTCACTTCTGTGTACGTTGGTGAAAATGCTATATACCCTGTTTTCATTCTTAGGATCTACATAAATATCGAAGTAGTAGAAAGGTCTGTTTCCAATATCACTACCATTGTTTATCATTTCCCATTTAAAACCACCATCGTCTGAACGATAAAGTGCATTCTCTTTGGCTTCGATAAGGGCATAAACTCTATTTGGATTGTTTGTAGCAAATGCTAAGCCCATGCGACCTAAGTCGCCTTCAGGAATTCCATTATCTTTTGCTGATTGCTTTGTCCAGTTTTTACCACCATCTACGGTTATGTACAAACCTGAACTTGGCCCTCCAGAAGTAAAGAACCAAGGCTCTCTTCTGTGTTGCCACATGTTTACTAATATTTTATTTGGGTTAGAAGGGTCCATTACCATGTCGCCAACACCTGTTTTTTCATCTACATAAAGTATATGATCCCAGGTTTCACCACCATTTGTAGTTTTATAGACACCTCTTTCTTTGTGGTCACCCCAAGGAGAACCGATAGCACCGATATACACGGTATTAGGATCATTTGGATCGATGATAATACGGTGGACGTTTCGGGTTTTTTCAAGCCCCATTAACTTCCATGTTTTTCCTGCATCTAAACTGCGGTAAACACCATAACCACCTGTTAAGCTGTTTCGAGGATTCCCCTCTCCTGTTCCTACCCAAACAACATTCGGGTTTTTCTGAGAAACGGCTACCGCTCCAATAGATAAGGCTACGTTGTCGTCAAAAATAGGCTCCCAAGAAATTCCTCCACTTTCAGATTTCCAAAGACCGCCTGAGGCAGAACCGGCATAAATGATTTCGGGGCTGCTTCTTACTACATCAATGGAAGTAACCCTTCCACTCATGTTTGCAGGGCCAATACTTCTAGATTTCATTGCTTCTAGCTTACTAAAATCAATCTTTTGCCCAAAAGACAAAGAACTGATCAGCAAAGCGCAAAGCACGAGCATTCCGGTTCGGAAACTCGTGACATTCATACATTTTGGTTGATACATAGTTTTAGTTGTGTTGATTTTCGATTTAGACGGCCTTTGGAGGCCAACGTTTAATGAATAGACTCAATTTTAATGAGTTATAAAAATGGATTTACATTGATGGTAATTTTTCTAAAATACGCTTGGTGAAGTCTGATCTATTCACCTATATTTGCACTCCTCTTAAACGAGGGCAATATATCAGCTTAATTACAAGGAGAGATGGGTGAGTGGCTGAAACCACATGTTTGCTAAACATGCGTACGGGAAACCGTACCGGGGGTTCGAATCCCCCTCCCTCCGCAAAAGGCCTTAGAATCACTTCTAAGGCCTTTTTTATGTTTTTGCCACACTGTTTGTCACAGACTGACGGCTATATTACTTACTGGTAAGCCAGAAACATGAACTCCTTCCATTTCAAAGTGGCTTTCATAAGATATTTGCACTCTCCATTAACTACCTTTACCATTCAAGGCTGAATAGTGCATCGCTTCGACAGTATATGTGAAATGATGAGTAAGCTTAGCCAATAGAAAAATCAACTTTATGAAAAATAAATTCAACCCTTGGCATGATGTTTCTCCTG
>CAXBPM010000388.1:0-3820 GCA_963977345.1 uncultured Roseivirga sp. | reverse complement strand
TCTCCTTCTACCAAGCCTTTGTCCATTATTTCGGTAGGGTCTTGGGCCATTGCCCCAAGACCAAAGGCTAAAAAGGAAACGAGGAATATGATTTTTTGCATTACAAGTTTATGATCTCCAAAATGCGGTTCAGGTCCTCAGTAGAAACAAATGGTATTTTTATTTCTCCTCTGTACTGTCCGTCTGCTTTTAGGTTTACCCTTGTGCCGAAATGTGAAGATAGCTTTTGTTGAATTTGCTGAACCTCATAGGTTCTGTGCTTACTATCTCCAGTTTTTTCTGGCTTAGGTTTTTCCTCTTTCGGGGTGATCAAATCACGTACCAACTGTTCCACCTTTCTTACAGAAAGTTCTTCTTCTACAGTTTGTTTGTAGATATGCAATTGCTTGTCTACATCTTCAATGTTGATCAAGGCACGGGCATGGCCCATAGAAATCTTATTGTCACGCAATCCCGCTTGAATATCTGGCGGAAGTTTAAGCAACCTCAAGTAGTTGTTGACCGTGGTTCTGTTTTTACCAACACGTTCCCCTAGCTCTTCCTGTTTAATTTTACATTCAGAAAGTAGCCTCTGATAACTCATAGCTATTTCAATGGCATTCAGGTTTTCTCTCTGAATGTTCTCGATAATGGCCATTTCCAGCATTTGCTGGTCATTGGCAGTTCTTACATAGGCAGGAATGCTCTTGAGCCCAGCAATTTTAGAAGCTTGGAATCTACGTTCTCCAGAAATCAACTGAAACTCTCCCTCACTCAGTTGCCTTACCGTGATAGGCTGAATGATTCCTTGTAGTTTTATTGAATCGGCAAGTTCTTCTAATGCTACCCGATCGAAATGGGTTCTAGGTTGATAAGGATTCACCTCGATTTGGTCAAGGTTAATTTCATTCATCGTTCCTACTGATGAAGGTTCTAGATTTCTGTTGCTTTCAGAATTTGAATCTTCCAAAAGCGCACCTAATCCTCTGCCCAATACGCTTTTCTTTTTGGGTGCTTTTGCTGCCATAATGATATTATATTAAATGAATGAGTCAGTCTCAAAGGCTTCCGTTTACAGGAATCCATAGACTGAATTCATTGATGAATCTAATTTATACGATCTCCTATCTCTTTTGCAAGGTTGAGGTAAGCCAAAGCCCCTTTACTTTCTGCATCGTGAACGATGACGGGAAGTCCAAAGCTAGGAGACTCACTCAGTTTTACATTTCGAGGAATAATGGTTTCGAAAACCATGTCTTTAAAATGCGTGTGTACTTCTTCAACCACCTGATTGGAAAGTCTTAAACGTACATCGTACATCGTAAGAAGAATGCCCTCAATTGCGAGTGTAGCATTTAAACGCTTTTGGATGATCGTAATTGTGTTTAAAAGCTTGCCCAAACCTTCTAAAGCGAAGTACTCACATTGTACCGGAATAATAACGGAGTCTGAGGCTGTTAATGCGTTAATGGTAATTAAACCGAGCGATGGCGCGCAGTCAATTAAAATGAAATCATACTCATGTTTGATTTCGCTTAATACTTGCTTCATTTTCTCCTCTCTGTTGGAAAGGCTTACCATTTCTATCTCAGCTCCAACCAAGTTGATGTGAGAAGGCAATAGGTCTAGAAAATTAACATCGGTGGGCATAATGCAATCTCGAATGCCTTCTTTGCCTACCATGCATTCGTAAATACTTTTAGTCACCTCTCTTGGGTTATGCCCTAAGCCAGAGGTTGTGTTTGCTTGAGGATCGGCATCTACCACTAATGTTTTATATTCCAATACCGCTAAGCTAGCGGCAAGGTTCATGGCTGTTGTAGTTTTACCTACTCCTCCTTTTTGGTTTGCTATGGAAATTATCTTACCCATTCTTAAATCTAAAAAGTGATTTGTTGTCCAATTTCTGGTAATGTAAGCTTTATGCCAGCGGCTTCAGCTTGTTCTATCGACTCCTCATGATCTATGATCACATAAGGAAAGGTGTCGAAATGTACTCCAATTAAGGTATTACATTTCACCATCTTTGCGGCTTTTATAGCATCGGTAACGCCCATTGTGAAATTGTCACCTACAGGCATGATAGAGAAATCTAAGTCGAATTCTTCGCCAATAAGCTCCATGTCTTTTGTAAGGGCGGTGTCACCAGAATAATAGAAGCTACCTTCTTTGTTCGTAATGACAATACCCGCTGGGTTTCCGCCATAACTACCATCGGGCATCGAACTAGAATGTATTGCGTTCACTAATTTTAGTCTTCCAAAATCGAAATTCCATGAACCACCATGATTCATTGGATGTCCATTTTCTACACCTTTTGTTTCAAACCAATTCACTACTTCAAAATTAGAAATAAGTGTTGCCTGAGAGTTGAAATAGATAGCCTCTACATCAGCTACATGATCTCCATGCCCATGGCTTAAGATAATGTAATCAGGCGCTAATTCGTTGATGTCAATGTCTTTGGCCAGTTCGTTCGGTGTGATGAAAGGGTCGAACAGCAGCTTCTTTCCCATTGTTTCTACCATGAATGAAGAGTGTCCGTAGAAGGTGAATTTCATGCCTTGTAGTCTCTGATTAGGTTCGTCAATAGCCTACAAAGATAGAAGAATCATTGAAAGAATTAAGAGAACTACATCAATAGAAAATGATGAATGTGTGAAGCGTTAATAATTGATTGTACCTGATAGGATTAGCTATTCTATAGGGGTGAAACAAAAAAAGGAAGACCGTTTAAGTCTTCCTTTTTGATAAGTTTGATAGGTTTTATTTTTTAAGCTTTTTCTGCTTTTGAGCATCTTGGCCCGCCTTCATTGCGTCTTCCAGTCTCTGCTGGAATTTAGATTTCCCCTTATTAGCATTGTTTTTCTTGTTCTCGTGCAGTGTAGCTCTAATCTTGTCTTCGTCAACAAAACGTCTGATAATGGCCTGCTGACCAAAAGTAATGATGTTGGAAACGAAGTAGTAGAAGCTTAGTCCTGATGAATACGAGTTCAATACAAACATGAAAATGATTGGCATAAAATAACCAATGCTTTTCATTGGGCCTTGCACCGTACTTACTTGGTTGTTCGACCAAGTGTAGAGTATGGTAGAGACTGTCATAAGCAAGGTGAAACCACTTACGTGAGAACCATAAAAAGGAATGGTAAATGGTAAGTTGAAAAGTACATCGTAGGTTGAAAGGTCAGTGGCCCACAAGAATGATTCTCCTCTTAGTTCAATCGAGTTAGGGAAGAAGAAGAACATGGCGAACAAAATTGGCATTTGCAGCACCATTGGAATACAGCCACTGATTGGGTTTACACCCATTTCGCGATAGAGCTTCATTTGCTCTTGCTGCATTTTCTGCTGATCGCCTCCTATTTTCTCTTTAAGTGCATCCAGCTCTGGTTTTAAGGCCTTCATTTTGGCCATTGACAGATAGGACTTCCTAGTAAGCGGGAATAGTGCCAGCTTAATGATCAATACGATGATCATGATGATGACTCCGTAATTAGAAATATACCTCTCCAAAAAGTGGAATAGAGGAATGATGATGAGTTTGTTTACCCAACTCACCATTTTATAGCCTAGGTATATATTCTCTTTATAGCCTGGAGTTACCTTTTGTAATATTTTATAATTGTTTGGGCCAAAGTAGTATTTGAGTTGGCTGCCGCTATATAAATCAGCTACAGGAATGGCTATGCGCATTTCACCAGCTTTAACAATGGTCGTATCTTGAACAGGGACCTCAGTACTGACAGTAGCTCCGGCAAAACCCTTTTCTGAGATAATCCCAGCATTAAAGAATTTCTGATCGAAACTCAACCACTTTAATGGCTCTGTTAATTGTTCT
>CAXBPM010000387.1:0-3823 GCA_963977345.1 uncultured Roseivirga sp. | reverse complement strand
TCTTCTTCGCCATAAGCGGATTTGTACTTACCCTGCCCTACGCCAAAGGCAACAGAACGCTAAACTACAAGACTTACTTATCAAGAAGGTTGACTAGAATTGAACCTCCGTTTATATTTTGGATCAGCTTCTTTGCACTTATTCTCTTACTTCAGAGCAACTTAGGGATTGGTAAAGTGTTGGCGCATTACTTCGCTACGCTTACCTATACCCACAGCATTATCTATGGTGAATACTCTATTATCAATCCAGTTGCCTGGTCGTTGGAAGTAGAAATACAATTTTACCTTATCGCTCCTTTTATTGCATTGCTCTATTTCAATCAGAAAGATGGTTTTGTGAGAAGAAGCTTTCTGATCATCTTCCTTATTGCTTACATCACTTTTCAATATGTATTGGGCTGGAATGTTCACCCGCTCAAAGCCACTTTACTAGGCCACTTACAACACTTTCTGATTGGCATGTTGGCCGCAGATTTATATGTCAACCGTAAAACAATTGGCCGTATCAAACCATGGGTTTGGGATGCCCTCGCTCCTGTGCTTTTAT
Organism: uncultured Roseivirga sp.; assembly: GCA_963977345.1. GTDB lineage: Bacteria > Bacteroidota > Bacteroidia > Cytophagales > Cyclobacteriaceae > Roseivirga. Next base: position 3,274 of record CAXBPM010000387.1, on the reverse strand, counting down.
TGGTAATGGCCTTTACCTGGACGGAAGAATATCACAAAACATTAATCTTCAATTCGGCACTTATTCTTTTGCTTATGGCGGGCTTCAAAGGCCACTATTTCAACAAGTTTTTGTCCGTAAAATGGATTACCATCATAGGTGGAATGTGCTATACCATTTACCTCATTCACCTCCCATTGCTCGAATTGCTCTATTCAGTTATCGGCTCGTTTGGTTACTCATCCCCATATTGGTTACAGTTATCGATAAGTCTGATTATCGCCATTCCTACCGTGTTATTTAGCAGCATGATATTCTTCAAAACAATAGAAAAGCCCTTTATGAAGCCCGCAGGATTTAAGAATCTAGTGAGCAACATCAAGGCAATTGTTTCGGAGAAAGCTGTTCAAACACAAAAATAGAAAGCATGAAAAAATTCTTAATCTCCATATTATTGGTCAGCGCTACGGTACTCACAGCGCAGGAAACACCGACTGGGATGGATAAGATCAAGCCATTGGATTCTCTTATTAGTATGGCCCTTAAAAATGCTCCATCTGTACACCGCCTAACAACAGGGCAGTTACAGAAAGAGGAAGAAATGGCCATGTCGAAAAAAGACTGGCTACAACATGTGGCATTCACCGCTGGCTATAACTACGGAAACGGTGTAATCTCTGATCAACTGTTAACCTCTAGCGAGAATCAAAGCACTTTCGTAACGCGACAAAACGCTACTTACAGTTTAGGGCTTAGTATTAGGTTACCATTTTCGGAACTGGTTTCAAGAAAGAATAAAATCAAGTTGAATAAGTATGCTATTGAAGAAATAGAATACCAAAAAACAGACATAAAAAAGGTGATTGCTGAAGAAGTGACCAAGCGATACAACCAGCTTAACCTTTCTTTCAAAATCATTGAATTACAAACTGAAAAGATGCAAGCCAACGAATCGGCATTGATGCTTACCGAAGGCTATTTCAAAGCCGGAAAAGCTGAAATGGATGCTTACAGAATGGCTTTAGACATTGCTACTACTTCTAAAATAGAACTAGAAAAAACCAAAAGCGATGCCTGGTATACGCTCAAAACATTAGAGCAATTGGTTGGGTCTCCTATAATTCGATAAGCCATGAGTTTCATTCAAATCGCTCGTCTATTAGTTCGCTTTTCAGCCTACATTGGCCTTACAGCATTGTGTTTGGCCTTTCTTGTGTTCTGGTTTACCAAAGACGCAAAGCAAGAATACCAAAGCCATACCTTATTGAATACCGGACTTATTTCTGGGTATAACATTGAAAGTAATAATGGCGAGAGAATCGATTACGCCTTCACCAATAATGAAATGGAGAACCTTATCAATTTGGCTACTTCATTCGAAACCCAGAAAGAGCTTTCTGCCATGTTATTGGCCCATATTTTATTGGAAAGGTCGAAAGGCGAAAACCCAATTTTAAAAGAGAATCAAGAAGTACTCGAAACCAGTTTGGAGAATATCGAAGTAGAAATAAGTGATAGAGACTCTTTAAAGTCGGTGCAGCAAAAGATTATTGCCTTAAGAGAAGCTAATAAGCAAAATGCCATTTATGTACTCACTTATTCTAAAAACCCATTTTTCGGACTGGACCAATTAGAGAACATTAAAGTAGTAAGAGAAGGCAATAGTGACATGATCCGTATGGAATACGCTTCCATAGATCCTTACATGAGTCAAGTAACCCTATCTTTCTTAACAGATATTTTCATGGAAAGTCAGTTGGATACAAAAGAAGGCCAAACCGAATCGGTAATCCTATTCTTTGAAGAAGCCACTGCCAACACCTTGGCCAAACTAAAGAAGGCTGAAGACGATTTATTGAATTTCAGAGTGAAAAACCAAATCATCAACTATTACGAACAAACCCGTTTTATTTCTGGAAATAAGGAAGAACTAGACAAGCAATATCAGGAACAGCTAAAGTTGAAAGCTGGAGCAGAATCGGCCATTAAACGTATAGAATTAGAGATTGATGATAAAAGCGTATTGCCTATAATTCAACAAAGGATTGCGGAAAACCAAAAGAAAATAGCAGGATACACCAACGCATTAACAGAAATTTCTTTAACCAACGATAGCCTATTAGACGGGCAAACGCTGATTAAGAAAAGAGACCTTGAAGCGAAAATCAATACGCTCAAGGAAGAAATGATTCAATCAACAAAATCGGTAATTGCAGTAACCCAAACCTCTGATGGTGTACCTACTTCAAACCTTTTGACCCAATGGTTGAACTCTGTGATTAGTAGAGAAGAATCAACGGCCAAACTGGAAGTAATGAGCGTGCGTCAAAAAGAATACGAAACTATCTATGATCGTTTTGCACCTTTAGGTTCTACCCTCACTCGATTGGAAAGAGAAATTGATGTAGCTGAAAGGGAATATTTAGAAAATTTACGCAGCTACAACCAAGCCCGGCTAGACAAATACAATATGTTGATGTCGAGCAATTTAAAAGTCATCGACAAACCGTTCTACCCTGCACAGCCAGAGAAATCAAAAACTTCGATGATGGTAATATTAGCCTTCATGGTGGGTTTGGTTGTTCCATCAAGCGCTGTTATTGGTATGGAATTTATGGATAGCAGCTTGAAAAGCCCTAAAAACACTGCAGAGAAAACAGGTTTAAGAATAGCGGGATTAATGCCCAAGCTGCCAAAGGATGTGGAAAAATCAAATATCGATTTCGATACCATTACCGAGCAGGCCATGAACCTATTTATTCAGGAATTGAGAAGCTCAGGTAAGCAGACGAAAGGGAAGAAAAATGTGGTGGTTTTTAGCATTCAAAACCAAGAAGGTAAAACCTCATTGATTGAAAATGCTCAAAAATTTACGCAGAAGCACTTTGATGAAAATGAGTTCAACTGGATTGAATTGCCTTCTATACTCAATCACCCCTATGGTCATGAAAAAGTTAAAAATGGCGATATACACATTTTAGTAACCAAAGCGGATAGAAAATGGACCGAGGCCGACCAACATGCACTAAAAGTCTATAAAAAATATGTAGGTCAAAAGCCGGTGGTATTCCTGAATGGTGTTAGAGCAGATATTATGGAAGATATAATTGGCGAAGTACCAAAGAAAAGAAGTTGGTTAAGGAGAAAAGTTAAGGCCGTTTTAAGCTAAGGGCTCAGAAGGCAAGAGTGAATACAAGGAAGGAATAAAGAGAAGTTGAATAGCATTCACCAAAAAAGAAAACAGTAATGAAAACAATTATATGTCATAGCTTCCCTGCTTGGGATACTCCCTACA
>CAXBPM010000386.1:0-3825 GCA_963977345.1 uncultured Roseivirga sp. | reverse complement strand
ACAGTAAGCGACTCACGCAAGACGAAACCCAGCCTGCTTCACAAGCCATGCTTTATGGCGTTGGCTTATCAGAGGCCGATATGAAAAAGGCGCAAGTGGGAATTGTGAGCATGGGCTATGATGGCAACACTTGCAATATGCACTTGAATCAATTAGCAAGTCAGGTCAAAGCAAGCGTTTGGAATAATGATTTGGTGGGGCTGATTTACCACACCATAGGCGTCAGCGATGGCATTGCGAACGGCACCGAAGGCATGCGCTATTCGCTGGTTTCCAGAGAGATTATAGCCGATTCCATTGAAGCGGTAGCTGGTGCACATTATTACGATGCCATTATTGCCGTGGCCGGCTGTGATAAGAACATGCCAGGCTCGGTGATTGCCATGGCTCGCCTCAATCGCCCTTCCATTATGCTCTACGGTGGTACCATTGCTTCAGGCTGTTATAAAGACAAGAAGTTGAACATTGTTTCTTCATTTGAAGCTCTGGGAGAACGTTTTTCTGGAAATATTTCGGATGAAGATTACAATGGAGTGATTAAGAATTCATGCCCTGGGGCAGGCGCTTGTGGTGGAATGTACACGGCCAACACCATGTCATCTGCCATAGAAGCTTTGGGGATGTCATTGCCTTTCAGCGCCTCAAACCCTGCCGTAAGTGGTGTGAAAAATCAGGAGTGCGAAGCCATTGGTAAAGCCATTAAGAATCTTCTTGAACTGGACTTGAAACCCAAAGACATTATGACCAAAAAGTCATTTGAAAATGCAATTCGGGTGGTGATTGTTTTGGGCGGCTCTACCAATGCGGTAATGCATTTGTTGGCCATGGCCAAAAGCATAGATGTGGATTTGACTCTGGCTGATTTCCAGCGGCTATCCGATACTACTCCGCTCTTAGGCGATTTAAAACCCAGCGGAAAGTACTTGATGGAAGATCTTTTCCAAGTAGGCGGAGCACCTGCAGTCATGAAATACATGCTAGAAAAAGGCATGCTTCATGGTGATTGTATGACCGTGACGGGCAAAACCGTAGCAGAGAATTTGGCTGATGTTCCTTCATTGAGTTCAGATCAGCAAGTGATACGCTCAACTGAAAACCCAATAAAACCTCAAGGCCACCTTCAAATGCTTTTTGGCAATTTGGCCGAAGAAGGTTCGGTAGCGAAAATTACAGGGAAAGAAGGCGAAAGGTTTGAAGGTAAAGCCATTGTTTTCGATAACGAATTTTTAGCAATTCAAGGAATTAGAGAGGGAAAAGTGAAGGCGGGTCATGTCGTGGTCATTCGGTACGAAGGGCCAAAAGGCGGCCCAGGAATGCCCGAAATGCTCAAGCCTACCGCAGCCATTATGGGCGCTGGTTTAGGGAATTCCGTGGCATTGATTACCGATGGCCGATTTTCGGGAGGAAGCCATGGTTTTGTGGTAGGTCACGTTACTCCCGAAGCCCAAGAAGGCGGTACTATTGCCGTGGTTCGAGATGGCGACTCTATCACTATCGATGCCATTCAGAATAGAATTTCATTGGACATTCCTTCCGAAGAAATAGCCCAAAGGAAATCAGAATGGAAAGCCCCAGCCTTAAAAGTAAGCCGAGGAGCCTTGTATAAATATGCCAAAACCGTAGCCTCTGCATCAGAAGGCTGCATAACCGATCAATGATATGTATTTAGAAGCTTCACTTACTCCACCAGTTAAGGAAACGATGCGTACTTCGGGCGCAGATGCGGTGCTCAGGTCATTTCTTGCAGAAGATGTTGATTTGATTTTTGGCTATCCGGGGGGTGCGATTATGCCAGTTTACGATGCACTTTATCATTACCAAGAACAAGTGCGCCATGTGTTAACTAGGCACGAGCAAGGCGCCATTCATGCTGCGCAAGGTTATGCCCGCGTAACAGGAAAGGTAGGAGTGGTGCTCGCCACTTCTGGCCCTGGCGCTACGAACCTAATCACAGGAATCGCGGATGCGATGATTGACTCAACCCCCTTGGTTTGTATTACGGGGCAGGTAGGCTCGCACTTATTGGGCACAGATGCTTTTCAAGAAATTGACATCATCAGTATTTCCATGCCAGCTACCAAATGGAATTATCAGGTTACAAAAGCTGAGCAATTGCCAGAAGCGCTTTCGCGTGCGTTTTACATTGCTCGTTCTGGCCGGCCTGGACCAGTTTTGATTGACATTACCAAGGATGCGCAATTTGAAATGTTTGATTTTGCTTACCGCAAATGCAAACAGATTCGAAGCTACACACCCGTTCCAACGCTGAATTTAAACAGAGTGGAAGAGGCTGCTGATTTGATCAATTCCGCAAAGAAGCCACTGGTGGTTTTTGGGCAGGGTGTGATTTTGGGTAATGCAGAAAAGGAATTTAGGCAATTGATTGAAAAGGCCAATTTACCAGCTGCAACGACACTTTTGGGGCTTTCTGCACTTCCTTCAAATCATCCTTTGCATGTGGGAATGTTGGGAATGCACGGTAATTATGCTCCGAATGTATTGACCAACGAATGTGATGTATTGATTGCCATAGGCATGCGCTTTGACGACCGCGTTACGGGGGATTTGAACCGTTATGCCAAGCAAGCCAAGGTGATTCATTTTGATATTGATCCTTCTGAAATTAACAAGAATGTCCAAGCCGATGTAGCCGTGTTGGGCGATTGCAAAGAAAGCTTGCAGGCACTGATTCCTCTGGTGTATGAGCGTTCACATCAAAACTGGTTGCAGGAGTTTGAAGTATTGAAAGGAGTGGAGCAAACTAAAGTCATCGAACAGGATTTAAGGCCTAGCTCTGGTTCAATTTCCATGGGGGAAGTAATTCATCAGGTGAATTTACAAACCGATGGCAATGCTGTTTTGGTGACTGATGTAGGTCAACATCAAATGGTGGCCAGCAGGTATACGCAGTTCAAGCAAAGCAAAAGCAATATTACTTCTGGCGGATTGGGCACTATGGGCTTCTGTTTGCCAGCGGCTTTGGGTGCTAAACTGGGTGCGCCTGAGCGTGAAGTGATTGCTGTTATTGGTGATGGTGGTTTTCAAATGACCATTCAGGAATTGGGTGCCATTTTTCAGACCAAAGCGGCAGTTAAAATTATCATTCTCAACAATTCATTTTTGGGCATGGTGCGCCAGTGGCAACAGCTCTTCTTCGATAAGCGATATTCTTCCACCGAAATGGAAAATCCAGATTTTGTGGCTATCGCCAAGGGTTATGGGATTGAAGGGAAATCAATTAGTGAACGAGAAAACCTGCCAGCCGCTGTCAGTGAGATGCTTCAACATGAAGGCAGTTACTTATTAGAAGTACATGTAGGCAAAGAAGATAATGTATTTCCGATGGTGCCCACGGGTGCTTCGGTGTCAGAAATCAGATTAGAATAATATGGAACAAGCATATACACTTTCAATTTTCTCAGAAAACAGTGTTGGGTTACTAAACCGCATCACTTCCATATTAACCAGACGGCATTTAAATATTGATAGCATTAACAGCTCTGAATCAGAGAGTTCAGGGATTTATCGATTTACAATTGTAGTACGCACTACGGAGGCTCAGGTAAAGAAACTCGTGCTTCAACTTGAAAAGCAAGTGGAGGTAATGAAGGCGGTGTACCATACCGATAGTGATACGGTATTTCAGGAGATCGCTTTGTATAAAATATCGACAAGGTCGATTTCAGAAGGAAATCTGGTAGAAAAGCTGATTCGAGATAACAATGCTCGGATACTTTCTGTGGAATCGGATTTTATGATTATTGAGAAAACAGGGCATAAAGAAGAAACGCAGGAGCTGCTCGACTTTCTGAGTCCTTATGGTGT
>CAXBPM010000385.1:0-3827 GCA_963977345.1 uncultured Roseivirga sp. | reverse complement strand
GCTTTGCCTTGGCCAATGCAGAAAAGAAAGCCAACGAGGTAATTGGAGAACTCAATACTTTCTTCAAAACCGATTGGCCAGCTTATAAAGCTTATGTTGATGGACTTAAACTAGAGTTACTACCAGGTTTTTAAGCCTAAAAGCACTTGAAGAATTAAAAACCCAAAGCAGTAATGCTTTGGGTTTTTTTTGTGGGTTAATGTTCATCACAAACCTGTAGGCTGACCATTAATTGTTTTCTATAAGAGTACCTGATTTAAACGCTATTTTCAAGTAACTCATATGCTTAAGGATTTTTAGCGCCTGTTATACATTTCCCCAATGATACAACTAATTCATACTACCTCTTATTTGCCATCGAATACCTTCTTTGGAGTATTTCTAATTACACCCCTTTTGCCTGATTAATACGGAAGAAGATAATCTCAGTTTTACAATGTAATTAAAAACAAAACATTCGATTGAGTAGCTACAATTGACTTTTGATTACCAAGGCTAAACCGAAAAGCCTATCGTAAATAAGTGTAAATTAAAATATAGAAGTGATGAGTACTAGAGTTAATATAGAAGTAAATAACAAGACGAATTATACCTTAACACAGCAAGCAGGAATGTTGTGGGGTGGTCCTTATGGAGTTGCTCCTCCTCAAACAATAGGACCTAATCAAAGTAGAGTTGCCTTTTCCTTAAATGATAATGATAGAGCAGGAGTGGTCTATTTGGCAACAGATTCCAATGGAAATGAAATGGGCTATGTTACGATGTCATACACCTGTCCTGAGCTATCAGATAATTCTGCTGAAGGAAGTTCTGATATGGCGGGTTTTTTCATTTCTGCGGGATTACAAGTATACTCTCAAAGCGGAACACCGGCAAACTTCATCTACAATGTGGGAGAGCCCAATAAGGCTTGTTGGAGTAGCGGATCTTCCGATAATGGAGAGAAATCATGTGATCAAACTACATTGGAAACTTGGGCTAGAGTGATTGTAGGAGTGCAAAACCCAACTGCAGGTGATTTGAATTACAAAAGTACTTGGCAAAGTGGTTTATGGGTAAAGCAACCCGAATCTGTTCCTTCAGGTGGAACAAGAATTTCTCTTTTGAACGATAATGATCGAGCAGGTATTTACTACAGTTTAGGAAAGAATATTCCGATACACCTGTCTTTTACCTGCCCTAAGTTATCAGGTAATTCAGCAGAGGGCAGTCCACTTGCAGGATTGCAACATTATCCAGAACACGGAACTCCAGCATTATTCACGTACATTATTGGAGAGGTAAACAGTGCATGTTGGTCTTCTGGTAGTTCGAACGATGAAGCCATCGAATGTGATCAAACAAACATTGGTGGCATGAGTTCTTGGATGAAAGACTCTATTTCTGTTATTGGCTCCAAAACGCTTGCGGAAATTAGCATACCTGGTTCTCATGATTCTGGTATGTCAGTTTCTAATGATGGAACCGTAGGTGCTTTCGCCTGTAATACACAAACACAAACTCAAAGTATTGGTGGGCAACTTAATTTTGGAACACGTTACTTTGATATCCGTCCAATTATTGGAGGTGGTCAATATTACACTGGACATTACGGAACCACGGTAGCACCACTTGGAATGCAGGGTGCTAGAGGGCAGTCTATTGCCAATATTATCACAGAAATTAATGCTTTTACAGCAAGTAATAGTGAGTTAGTTATCTTGAATCTTTCACATGATTTTGATACAGATTCGAGGCAGGGGGGGAATTACCTGCCTTTTACAGCGGCACAATGGACAGCACTATTTGAACAACTTATTGGAATAAATGACCTGTACCTTCATACTAGTGATGATTTAACGTCTATTTGCTTGAATGACATGATCGGTACTAAATCATGTGTTTTAGTAATTGTAGAGCCTTCTACAACAGCAATTGATCCCTATTTAGGGAAAGGCTTTTTTAAGGGAGCATCTTTTATTCACTACAACTCTTATTCAAACACGAATGGTTTTGGAGGGATGTCAGCGGATCAAATTCTGAAAATGAAAACAGAGAAAGCGGCAGGGAAATATTTTCTACTTTCTTGGACGTTAACTCAAGATAATACACAAGCAGCAACTTGTGAGCTAGGGACTGCAAGTAGTATTTTGGATCTAGCAGAAACAGCAAATTGGCAATTGAGTAAAACGTTAATGCCAAATGTTACACCAGATGTTTTTCCAAACATTATATATATCGATGATTTTTGTACAGGAAATTCTACGGTAGTGAGTACTTATCTGAATCAGTATCTATTGACAGAGACCGTAAAACAAAGAGATCTTGGTTTTATTAAGACTTCTGATACAGGAACAGGGACGGTAGAAGTACACGTAGCTTCTCACGCTTCAGGTTATCAAACTATCATTGAACAAACAGGGTCAGCTTTTGCACTTGAAACAGATGGTAATTGGATGTTGGTTGACTTTGAAGGTACAGGAGAACAAAGAGACCTGGCTTTTATCAAGACTTCCAATACCGATACAGGAACTGTAGAAGTGCACGTAGCTTCTCATGCTTCTGGTTATCAAACGATGATTATACAAACAGGCTCAGCTTTTGCGCTTGGAACAAATGGCAATTGGATGTTGGTTGATTTTGAAGGTACAGGTAAACAACGAGATCTTGCTTTTATAGAGACCTCCGCTACTGGTACAGGAACTGTAGAAGTGCATGTAGCTTCTTACTCTTCTGGTTATCAAAAGATGATTATACAAACAGGCTCGGCTTTTGCGCTTGGAACAAATGGCAATTGGATGTTGGTTGATTTTGATGGTACAGGTAAGCAACGAGATCTCGCTTTTATAGAGACTTCCTCTACTGGGACAGGAACTGTAGAAGTGCATGTAGCTTCTTACTCTTCTGGTTATCAAACGATGATTATACAAACAGGGTCAGCTTTTGCACCTGAATCAAATGGAGCTTGGATGTTGGTTGATTTTGAAGGTACAGGAGAACAAAGGGATCTTGCTTTTATCAAGACTTCTAGTACTGGAACTGGAACCGTTGAAGTACATGTTGCTTCTTACGCTTCTAATTATCAATCCTGGATTATACAAACAGGGTCAATATTTGGACTGGAAACGAATGGTAATTGGATGTTAGTTGATTTTTAGATTTAACCTGTCTTAGTCAGATTTTAGCATTTCATTTAATTTATCAAAACTTCCTTATAGCACCCAAATAATGGGGGCTATGAGGAAGTTTTTCTCTTGATAAAGATTGCTTCACATATGCTCTTTCACTTCAATGCACGTTTGAAGGTTCGCAATGACAGTTCGAAAGGGTATTTACATGTTTTATTGTCTCGTCCTTACAGGACTTATGTGAGTCGTAGTCTTGACTACCGAAAGGCTTGTGCCCTTCGTTTTGATATCACGCCCCTACAGGGCTAAGAGAAGCGAAATGCTTGTGCAAAAGCAAAGACCCAGTGGGGCGACACCTTTGTAGCCCCAACGGGGCGTAATATCATAGGAATGGGCACATCACATTCCATATCAGTATAAAAATTAATCAAGCCCTGAAGGGGCGCAATAACCTTTTGGCACAGTTAATCTTGATCTATGGAACGTGAAAAGATTTCTCCGCAAGCTGTGAAATGACGGCTCGAAATAGGGCTGAGGTTTGAGTAATCAGTGAGATTGCTTCACGTATGCTTACTCACTTCGTTAAGCATTGGCAGGTTCGCAATGACGGTTCAGTTGGTGTTTGAGGTGCAAATGTTTAGGTTTTGCGGTGAGCCATCGGTCACCGTCATCCTATGTTTGGATGTAGAAAGGAGGACAGAATAATATTTTGTAGTTTAA
>CAXBPM010000384.1:0-3827 GCA_963977345.1 uncultured Roseivirga sp. | reverse complement strand
TGACATCCACCGAGAAAGACACATTTGAATTACTGATTGAAAGCAACAAGGGAATTATCTATAAAGTAGCGAACGCCTACTGCAAGGATGAGGAAGACAGAAAAGACCTTGTGCAGGAAATCGTTATTCAACTATGGAAAAGCCTTGATCGCTACGATGATACTTTCAAAATCTCCACCTGGATTTATAGGATTGCGCTGAATGTAGCCATTTCGTTCTTTCGAAAGGACAGTAAAAGAAAAGCCACTCAAACCTCTATTTCGGAAGGTATTTTCAACCTAAAGGAAGAAGAATCCAGCACCGAATTAGAGTCCAATTTAAACCTACTGCAGCAATTCATTAGTGAATTAAAAGAGCTCGACAGGGCGTTGATGCTGCTTTATCTGGAACAAAAAACGCATAAAGAAATGGCTGACATCTTGGGGCTTTCAGAATCTAATATCGCGACCAAGATTAGTCGGATCAGAGAAAAATTGCGCGTTCGTTTTTCACAACACAACAATTAGAAAAATGGAAGAGAAAGACATTATGGACTTATGGAAAGCTCAAGACGCTAAACTTGAGAAATCGTTGGCCATTAATTTTGAGTTGCTACAGGAGGTAAAACGACAAAAAGCGACTTCAGCCTTAAAGAAGGCCAAAAACGTAAAGATATTTGCCATCGTTTTCGGGATTTTATGGGTTGCCTTTGTAGGCTTCTTAATCTATCACTCCCTTGAATTCTCAAAGATCTTCTTTGTGGTGTCGGCTGGAATCCATTTGGTAGTAACCGTCATTGCTATAGCCACTTACATTAAGCATTTGGTGCTCATGGATGAAGCCAACAATAGTAAAACAGTAGTGGAAGCCCAACAAAAACTTAATGAGATGCAGGCTTCGTTCCTCTGGGTTGTTCGCTTATCGTTTGTGCAAATGCCCGTGTTTACCACTTGGTTTATATCATTCCAATGGATCGAGACATCTCCCGAAACATTTTGGGGCATTCATGTACCCACAGTGCTGTTCTTTACTTGGTTAGGAATTTGGCTGTACCGAAATATCAACTACAAAAATGCTCATAAGAAATGGTTTAAAGTACTTTTCAATAGCCCAGAATGGACTTCAGTAATTGATGCGATGGGTTTTCTAGAAGAAATTGAAGAATATAAAAAGGAGAATATAAAGAGCTAAATGATTTCAAAATGGTTAAAACCATTACCCAAAGCCATTCACGCAAATAGCCCACGGTTTAAACCGTGGGCTATGAATTACGATATTAACTAATCCTCGTTTGCAACGAGGATTTTAGCTAACCACAAAGACCTCTGCGTTAACAGAGGTCTTTGTGGTTAAAATGGTTTGTACAGCATTTATTCTTTAGGTTATGACTTTGGAACCAGTCCTTTCACAAGTCAACGCTTTCCCTACGGGATGACTACTAAGCAAGCAACATTCAACTAATTGCAACGAGGATTTTAGCCAATCTCAAATCTACCTCTACTGACTCTGTCCGTGCTTTACTTTCTTTTCAAACCAGCAATCAAGCTTTCAGCACATTTCTCGCCATCCATGGCAGCAGAAACAATACCTCCAGCAAAACCTGCTCCTTCCCCGCAAGGGAATAAGCCTTTGATTTCTACATGCTCTAAAGTGTCATTATCACGAGGAATTCTAACAGGCGAAGAAGTTCTACTCTCCACTCCGACTATTTGCGCCTCATTGGTGTAATAGCCCTTCATTTTCTTGGCGTAGCCTTTAAAAGCATCTCTCAATCTCAAGTGAATCGACTCTGGCAACACTTCACGCATATCCACAGACGTTAATCCCGGCTGGTAGGAAGTATCATTCAAGGAAGGAGAAACTCTGCCATTGACAAAGTCCGTCATGCGCTGAGCAGGAGCCGCTTGAGTGCCCCCAGCAATCTGACAAGCACGTTGTTCAATTTCTCTTTGGAATTCCATTCCAGCCAAAGCACCAAACTGCGCATAGGCCGTAAGATCTTCTAACTCCACAGCCGATACAATACCTGAATTGGCAAAAGCTGAATCCCTTCTTGAAGGACTCATTCCGTTGACTACGATTTCGCCTGGAGCAGTAGCCGCAGGTACAATAAAACCTCCCGGACACATACAGAAGCTAAATACACCTCTTTGTTTGCCCTCATGGTAAGTCTGATGAACGAGTGCGTAAGATGATGCTGGCAAAAACTCACCCCTATCGGTGTCGCAATGGTATTGAATCTTGTCGATCAGCGATTGAGGGTGCTCAATTCTTACGCCCAAAGCGAAAGGTTTGGCTTCAATCAACACTTCGTTCTTCTGTAGTAAATGGAAAATATCTCTTGCTGAATGGCCGGTAGCCAGAATAACGCCCAATCCTTCTACTTTAGAGCCGTCCGCCAAAACCACTCCTGTCATTCTTTTTTCCTTGATAATGAAGTCAGCCACTTTGGTATCGAAATGAATTTCTCCACCAGCATTTGTAATACTCTGCCTGATTTCTTGCACCACTTTCGGCAACTTATTGGTGCCAATATGCGGATGTGCATCAACCAAAATATCTTCGGAAGCACCATGGGCAACTAAAATCTCAAGGGTTCTGAGAATGTCACCACGCTTTTTGGAACGGGTATAAAGTTTACCGTCAGAAAAAGTACCTGCCCCTCCTTCTCCAAAACAATAGTTGGATTCAGGATTCACTACATGTTCTTTGTTGATGGCAGCAAGATCGCGTCTCCTTTTCTGCACATCGCTGCCTCGTTCAATGACAATGGGCTTGTAACCCAATTCGATCAAACGCAATGCGGCAAACATTCCAGCAGGCCCAAAACCGACAATAATGACAGGTTCAGCATTGGTAACTACTGGATAATCTCTTTTGTAGGAAATTACAGGCGGAAGCTCTTCGTTAATGAAAACTTGCGCTTCGATATTCACCTTTACATTTCGAGAGCGTGCATCGATGGAGCGTTTCAAAGCCCGCACTTGAGCACTTTTAGGGTTGGTTATATTGGCCCTTTTCAGAATGATGGCCTCAAATAACTCTGGAGTGAAGGCTTCTTCGGGGCGAAGCGTAGTTTTTATGGTCTTTTGCATAGCGTAGAGTATTTATCTCTAAAGTGATTGTTCTTTTATCTCCTGCAAATTTAGATTCAAAACATCAACAAACCTATTGCCCCACAACATGGCTAGCGGCACTAAACTAACGATCCTTTGGTGATGATTTCTTATCACATCAAGTAAAGAAGCGCACCCCTTGCCAGTTACTTATAAGGCACTTTTTCCAGAATATGCCTCATCACTTGAATTCTTGCTGAAGTCTTCTTATTGGCTTTTAACACAATCCAAGGGTTGTTTTTCGTGTTGGTTTCCGCAAACATTCTCACCCTATATTTAGTGTAAGAGTCCCAAAGGTCTTGTGCCATTTCATCTACTGGCGACATTTTCCAGCGCTTCAAGGGGTTCTCCATAATGGCTTTAAACCTAGACGCTTGCTCCTTTTTTGTAATCGAAAAATAGAATTTCAGAAGAATGATACCATCATTGGTCAACATGGTTTCAAAATTATTGACCTCTCGCATAAAGCGTTCATATTCTTCATCTGTACAAAAACCGTTGACGGGTTCTACCACAGCTCTATTGTACCAACTACGGTCAAAAAATACGATTTCACCCGGGTTGGGTAAACGTGTAATATAACGTTGAAAATACCATTGCCCACGCTCTTCTTCTGTAGGTTTCGGCAAGGCCACCACCCTATAATTTCTCGGATTCAAATGGTGGGTTACCCTCCTAATTGCCCCACCTTTTCCAGCAGAATCTCTTCCTTCAAACACAAAGCAAATTCGC
>CAXBPM010000383.1:0-3841 GCA_963977345.1 uncultured Roseivirga sp. | reverse complement strand
GTGCCTTTGGTTTTCAGCAGCCAAAGCTCAAAGTATTGAGTCGTATGGATTAGAAATCCAAGCCTACCCAGCAGGAATGATGTTTATGGCCAAAACTGCATTCTCCCTAAACGAACACAACGTTCTAACTACCCGAATTGGCTACAATATGGCGAGAAGACAAGATTTCGGAGAGCATGATAATGAAGAAGGAGGAGGCCTAGGTTTTAATGTAGGCTTCAAACATTACCTAAAACCAGCCCGTAGTGGTTTTTACTACGAGCTCAAATCCAGCGTTTGGTTTATGAATATTGATTGGAAAGACAACAGTCCGAATCGAACGGGCTCCACTTCTATCACGGTTTTCCAACCCACGGTAATGGCCGGTTATGATTTCAACTTGAATTCCAAATTATCTTTAGGCCTCTATGCAGGATTTGGCTACGAAGTCAATGTAATCTCATCTGGTGAGGATGTTGGCCAAGGAGGCATGTCTTTAGTCGGATTCTCACTTTCACGCAAACTTTAAATTAAAATTCACCCCTCTCCCATTTCTTGAATCGTTGATAAGTTAATTACCCTACTATTTCGATAGACTTTATATTTATAAATCAAAATGACTAGATTTGCGTATCAATTAGTTCACACTAAAAACATCATAAAACATGAGCATTAGATTAGGAGACATCGCCCCAGATTTTAAAGCAGAAACTTCTGTTGGCACTATTAATTTTCATGAATGGTTAGGCGACAGCTGGGGAATGCTGTTTTCGCATCCAGCAGACTACACCCCTGTTTGCACCACTGAATTAGGAAGAACAGCACAGCTTAAGTCAGAGTTTGAAAAACGAAACGTAAAGGTGTTGGCATTGTCGGTTGATGGTGTTGAGTCGCATAAAGGATGGATCAAAGACATTGATGAAACGCAAAACACAACGGTAGATTTCCCCATCATTGCCGATGAAGATAAGAAAGTAGCTAACCTTTATGACATGATCCACCCAAATGCAGATAACACATTAACCGTGCGTTCTGTATTCATCATTGGGCCAGATAAAAAAGTGAAGTTAACTTTAACTTATCCAGCGTCAACGGGCAGAAACTTCCATGAGCTTTTAAGGGTAATTGACTCCCTTCAATTGACTGCCAATTACAGTGTAGCCACCCCTGCCGATTGGAAAGACGGAGAAGATACTGTGGTTTCCCCTTCTATTGCTACTGAAGATATTCCTGCGAAATTCCCAAAAGGACATCGCGTAGTGAAACCTTATTTGAGATATACGCCACAACCAAATAAATAAAGCTTAGCCTAAATAGTAAAAGGACTTCATTTCGAAGTCCTTTTACATTCAATTCTTTATTCCAACAGACAGATCCTGAGTCAGGCTCTGGACAACTTGCAGGTTGGTTATTTACCGAAAACCTTTTTCAATAGTTCAGAGGTACGTGCTCCAGCGTTATCCCTGATATTAAGCTCTTCTTTGGCGATCATCAGAAACAGTCCGTCAATCGCCTTTGCCGTAACATAAGCAGTTAAATCAGTTTCTACTTTCTTTACAAATGGTACCTTATTGTAAGTACCCATTACGTCCGACCAATACTTAGTCGCGTTTACTTTTTGCAATGAGGCCTCTATAATCGGGTTAAACTTACCCTCCAGAGAATTAGTCGTTTCCCTTTCTAAGAACTGAGTAGCCGCATCCTTATCTCCCTTTACAATATTGATGGCATCCGTAATGGTAAGTGATTTAATCGCTGCAATAAAAATATCCTTTGCTTCATATGCAGCATCCTCAGCCGCACGGTTCAAAGACTCTATGGCCTGATCTACCTGGTTGCCCAAGCCTAGTGCTCGGAGCTTACTTTCAACTGCTTCTGCTTCTTGAGGAAAAGGAATTTTAATTTCAGGGTTTTTATAATAGCCGTCTGCTTTTGAAAGCAAATCAACCCCCTTCGATGTACCTTGTTCCAAAGCTTCTTTCAGTGCATTGGCAGCTTCTTCTTTAGAAAAGGCAGCTCCTCCACCCATTAAATCTTTGGCTTTTTTAAGAATTTGAGCTTCAGCGGCACAGCCAAAAAACAGAAAAAAGGAAAATAGTAACGCTAATTTTTTCATAATGATGATTCTTTGTTTGAACGTAACGAATGGTTTAGCAAAACGCACACCAAAGCCTACATATTTTTTAACATATCTCTTTAAATGACACTTAAGTCTCAAATAAACCTGTAGCAGGCCAAGCCCTTGACGCTTAGATTTACTAGATTGAAGGTGGAAACTTACATTAAATAGAACATTTAATTACGAAATTTGAGCTTATGAAAACGATGAATTGCAATCAGTTAGGTGGGGCATGTGACCAAGAATTTCACGCCAACACTTTTGAAGAAATGGCAGAAATAGCTCAAAAACACGGAATGGAAATGTTTCAGAAAAAAGATGAAGCTCACCTGAAAGCAATGAGAGAAATGCAAGAAATCATGAAGTCGCCTCAAGAGATGAAAGTATGGTTTGACAACAAGAAAAAGGAATTCGAAAGTTTGCCAGAAAACAAATAACCCTAGATCAATTAGAGAGCATGGCCTACGACATTTATTTAGGGGAAAGAATAAGTCAAATCATAAAATCGAGAAACGTACTTTTCACCGAGAAAAAAATGATGGGTGCGTTAATTTTCATGGTGAATGAAAAGATGTGTATCGGCATTCATATCAACAAGAAGTACGGTGACAGCTTGATAATGGCTAAAATAGGAGCTGTAGCCTATGAGACAGAGATTAAAAAAGAGGTTTGTCTACCCATGGACTTTTCAGGCAGACCTTCATTGAATTTCATCTATATTACACCAGATGGGTTTGATATGGACGAAGATTTAGAATACTGGGTGGATAAAGCTTTAGCTTTTAACCAAAGCAAAAAATAAGACAAACAACTGACTATCAACAACTCACCTTTCACCCAATATATTGAGGGAACTATATAAAGTAAAATCAGTTTACAAAGGATGGGAATTTTTGACCAAGAGAAGCATTGGAATAACATCTACCAAACAAAAGAACTCAAAGACCTAAGCTGGTTTCAATCTACGCCCGAAACTTCTCTCAGCTTTTTTGAAAAATTCAAAGTCCCTCTAACAGCAAAAATCATTGATATTGGTGGTGGTGATAGCTTTTTGATTGACCACTTGCTCGACTTAGGTTATACCGATATTTCTGTCTTAGACATTTCTGAAGCCGCACTCAACAGGGCAAAACAACGGCTTGGCAAACGAGGCGAAAACGTAAAATGGATTGTCGCAGATGCCGCATCATTCAAACCAGAAGAAAAGTACGACTTTTGGCACGACAGGGCTGCTTTCCACTTCCTCACAGAGGACAATCAAGTTTCGAGCTATATTGACATTGCTCGTGAAAACATTAACCCCAACGGTATTTTAGTCATCGGTACATTCTCAGACAAAGGCCCTAAAAAATGCAGCGGCATAGACATTAAACAATACTCCGAAACCTCAATGGAGGAAACCTTTAAGCCATTTTTCAATAAAATAGATTGCTTCACAATCGATCACAAAACACCTTTCGACACCCTTCAGAATTTCACTTTTTGCAGCTTTAGAAAAGCATGAACATGGATTTAGAAAAGAATAAACAGAGCGCCATTGCATTCTATAAAACCGCCTATGAGGGAAAGCCTCAAAAAGCAATTGAGGACTATGTTGGCCAAGAGTATATTCAGCATAACCCCGATGTAGAAAACGGAACCGTAGGGTTTATCAGTTATTTTGAGCGAATGCAGACCGAATATCCGGTTAAGTCAATTGAGTTTGTGCGCTGCATTGCCGAAGGTGATTTAGTAGCGCTACAC
>CAXBPM010000382.1:0-3850 GCA_963977345.1 uncultured Roseivirga sp. | reverse complement strand
CTCTACTCCTGCTCGCTTTTCAAGATTACTCAATCGTATCATCACCCATTTCGATTATAAAACCATCGTAGAATTGGGTACTTCGTTAGGTTTGAATTCAGCCTACATGGCTTCGGCAAAAGAAGATGTTCAGCTTTTTACTTTTGAGGGGAGTACTTCCATCGCCAGTTTGGCTAAGCAAAATTTAGGAGAACTGAACTGCTTGAATTACCAATTGATTGAAGGGAATATTGACCATACCTTACCACAATGGATTGAAAATGCTTCCCAAATTGATTTGGCCTACATTGATGCCAACCACAGGTACGAACCTACACTTCGATACTTTGAACTGCTCCTGCCTAAAATGACTACGTCAGGCATGATTATTTTAGACGATATTCATTGGTCTAAAGAAATGAACGATGCTTGGGAACTGCTCAAAAAACATCCTAAAGTCTCCCTTTCTATCGATCTATTCGAAGCAGGAATCCTCTTCCTTCAGCCTGATTTGATGAAAGAGAATTATATCCTGGAATTCTAAGCTTTGATCATCTTCACAAAAAGCTCATTCCCACTTCTGGGAGGAATAGAGTTATAAGCCTCCTCCATGATTTCGATCTTGAAATGAGAAGAAAAAAGTGCTCTATATTCTTCTTCTTTGCCACCAAAAGGAGGATGGGTTGTATTCAGGGGAATCTTAAACATAAGCCCCACCAGCCTACCTCCATCCATTAAAAGCTCATGCATTTTAGTAACGTAATCTGTACGCATGGTGGGGTTGAGTGCACAAAAGAAAGTCTGTTCAATAATTAAATCATACTGCGCTTGATGCTCGAAGAAATTACCATGGATTAATTGTGAGGCAGGGAAATCAGGAATTCTAGATTGAAGATTGTCCAAAGGCGTTTTTGAAAGGTCAATTACCCAAACATTTTTAAACCCTTCCTTCCATAAGTATTCGGCTTCATAGGCGTTTCCAGCACCAGGAATCAGAATCTTAATCTCCTTATTACTTAGCTGATCGATATAATCTTTGATGGGTGTAGAAACATGACCTATATCCCAAGCAGCCTGATTATTCTCATACCTTTGTGTCCAATAATTCTCGTTTAAAGATTCAATCATGCTAGTCGTTTTCAATGGGTTGGCATATTTAAAAAAGATTTAAGTAATTCGCCCAATATTTAACCGAAAAGGCGTTTAAAATTTATTAACTGAGGTTCATCGGAATGAGTGAAGTAGCAAAGAAGAAAGGCGGAAGCCAAGATAAAATCAGGATCATATTGATTGTAGCCTTAATTATTATTGTGGCAGGCGCTGGGTTCAAAATCTATACGGACAACGAAAGTAACAATGCGCTTCAAGCTGAATTTGACGCCACCAAAATCACTCTTACCACTAAATTGGATAGTATTAGCGGTCAACTTAGCAACCGTATTTCTGAAATAGCCAAGTTGGGTGGGAATATAGATTCACTGGTGACATTGAAGGATTCCATCACTGCTCAACGTGATCAATTGCAAAGAACTAGAGTAGCCAACAAAGCCATCATTCAACGATTGGATAGGAAAGTAGGCGGTTATGAGGAATTGCTTTTGGCGAAAGATGATGAGATCGCAGCTTTAAAGGTAATCAACACCAAATTGGTGGAAGAGAACATTGACTTGAAAACCGAAAAGAACGAATTAAACAGCACAATTCGAAAAGCCACTGAAACTCAGCAAGAGCTAAAGCAGCAAATTTCTTTGGCTGCTAAACTTAAAGCAGAAAACGTAAAAATCTTCAACATCAACTCCAGAGGAAAAGAACGTGAAGGTGATTTTAGAGGCCGTCAGGCAGAGAAGATCAAAGTAACGTTCAATCTAGCAGACAACCCAGTAGCGCCCGTTTCAGGTCATAAAATCATGATCCAGTTGGTTGACCCTGCTGGCAATGTAGTTTTTGATATCGCTAGAGGTTCTGGTTCATTTACTGTAGATGGACGTGAGCAGACATTCACTGCACGTCAGGAAATCCTTTTCGATAACTCTAAACAAGAAATGACCTTCGTTTATGACAAAGGTTCTGAGTTTGATGAAGGCGAGTATAAAATCGTAATTCTTTCAGATACTTACGAAATAGGCAGAACTACTTTTACTGTAAGGTAGAAGGTAGTTTAAAGTCAGTTTCGAAAACCATTACTGCGTTCCCTTTCAGGATTACACGATTTCCTTTCAGTTCTGTTTGCATTTCGCCCGTTCTAGCTGAAGCTTGAAAGGCTTTGAAAGTGGTTTCGCCCGTTTTACCTGCCCAGTAAGGCGTTAGAATGGTATGCATAAAACCAGTAACTGGATCTTCCTTGATGCCTAAATTCGGTGCAAAGTAACGGCTTACAAAATCGTATTTCTCCCCTTTTGCCAAAGCAGAGATAATGACACCGTTTTCTGCTTGCTTTGCAATAATGACATCATCTGGATCGGCTGAAAGCACTGCTTCTTCAGATTCAAAAATCAAAATCAATTCAGCAGGATAGTTAAGCACTTCTTTAATAGGGTAACCAAAAGCATTTTCTAATTCAGTTTTATCAAAGCCATCAGCAGTAAAAGCATAATTTGCAGGAAAATCCATAGTGATTAAGCCAGTTGAGTCTAAAGAAGTAAACAACGAGCCACTTAAAGTTTTAAACTCAATGGTTTTGTCTTTTGGCCAGTGCCCGCCTTGCCAAAGCGCAAAGGCAGAAGCCAAAGTTGCATGACCGCAAAGCGGAACTTCGGTGGCTGGTGTAAACCACCTCAAATCACAATAGCCGTCATTAATCTTGACAAAAGCCGTCTCAGATAAATTCATTTCCACTGCTATCTGCTGCATCACATGATCTGAAAGCGGCTCGTCCACAATGGCTATAGCAGCTGGATTGCCTTTAAAAATCTCTTTCGTGAAAGAATCTACTTGATAAATCTTCATACAACTTGCCGTTTTCTTTGCTTATATACTACGTTCAAAACTACACCTACCATCACTAAAGTCATCCCCAAATAGGTTAGAAGGTTAAAAGTTTCTTCGAACAAAACGTAGCCAAAACCCAACGCGTAAATAATTCCGATAAAGTTAAGATTTGCCACTTTGGAAAGTTCTTCTGATTGGTATGATTTGGTCATGAAATACTGTGCAATCTGGGTTAAAACTCCAATGGCCAAAAGCACCAGCCATTCAATGCCTACTGGCCAAACCCAGTGAAATACGGAGTAAATTCCAACGATGGGCAGCGTAACAAGTGGAAAGTAAAATATAATCACCAAAGGATGCTCGGAGGTTTTTAGTTTACGAATCATATTATAAGCAATACCTGAAAAGAAGGCCGCCCCTACTCCCAACAAAGTCATTTCTGGAGAGACTCGTGCATCGAAACCTTTGATCATTAGAATTCCTCCAAATGACAGTCCGAAGAAAAGCCATTGCACCCAAGCTACTTTCTCCTTCACAATCCACATTCCTAGAATCGCTGTGAAAATTGGGCCTAGGAACATTAAGGTCACTGCGCTTGCCAGAGGGATTTCTTGTAGAGTGGTGAAAAACATCATCAGCGCAAGTGCTCCAGCAATACCTCGGAACAAGAGTATTTTCTTATTGTTCCCAAATAGCGGTACACGTTGTGCTTTCAAAGCTATCCCAGACATCAAAAACGAAATAACTGACCTAAACAGAATGATTTCTATGGCAGGGATATTCGGCACGTACTTAACGAGTACATTCATTGCTGCAAAAATCAATGTTGACAAGAGCATGTATTTTACCCCTTTTGAAATCATGCTTGAAGTCTCGATATTCCCATCCAAAAAAATTAATTACTCAAACATAAAGCATGGCATTAAAAATTGGTTCAAAAGCA
>CAXBPM010000381.1:0-3854 GCA_963977345.1 uncultured Roseivirga sp. | reverse complement strand
ATCATGCCTAGCTTAATTTTGTTTTGACTCATTTTTCTTCGTAGTGTATTTCTTCGTTTTTGAAGGTGGCTGCAAAAATTAAGAATACCAATACCGCGAATCCTGCTGGTAATAACCAGATGTTCTTCCACTCATGAACATCACCAACGGTATAGAATTCAGAGATTTGGCCAGCCACCCAAAAGCCGATCAGCATACCTACACCATAGGTGGCTAAAGTAATAAGGCCTTGGGCGGAACTCTTGAATTTCTCACCTGCTTTTGAATCGGTATAAATTTGACCCGAAACAAAGAAGAAATCGTAACAAATACCATGTAAGGCAATTCCTGTAATCAGCATGAAAACAAGCTCGTCTGAGTTGCCGAAAGCAAATAGTACATAACGTAAGGCCCAGGCTAACATTCCAAAAAGGAGGGTCTTTTTAATTCCGTATTTCTTAAGGAAAAGAGGAAGCAGGAGCATAAACAATACTTCTGAAATTTGACCGATGGTCATTTTTCCAGTAGGGTTACTTACTCCGATTTCGGCCAAAAACGGATTGGCATTTTGATAGTAGAAAGCCAACGGAATACAGATAAGCACGGATGAAAAGAAGAATACAGCGAAGTTCTTATTCGTTAAAAGCTTGAGCGCATCTAGCCCTAAAATTTCTCTAAAAGTTATTTTCTCCCCTTTCACTACACGTGGAGGAGTTTTAGGTAAAGTGAAGCTAAAGAATCCTAAGATTGCCGATGCAATTGCTGTCATGAGAAAAGTGTTTTTCAACATGCCTGAAGCGATAGACTCTTGTGAATCCCATGAGAAAACGAAACTAATGACTAAACCTGCTAGAATCCATCCAATTGTTCCCCAAACTCTGATTCTTGAAAACTCTTTCGATGGATCACTCATGGTTCTGAATGCCACTGAATTCACCAAAGCCAATGTGGGCATATACAACACCATATAACCGAGTACGTAGGGATAGAAAACATCGAATTCGGTGGTCTCTGCCATTAAATACATCAATACGGCTCCTGCCAAATGCAGAATGCCCAGAATTTTTTCAGCATTAAAATACCTGTCAGCAATTAAACCGATGACAAATGGGGCAATGATTGCACCCCAAGATTGAGTTGAAAAAGCTCGGCCAATTTGGCTGTCTGTGGCATTAATGTTATTGCCTAAAAATGTGCCGAGGGTAACAAACCAGCCTCCCCAGATAAAAAATTGCAGAAACATCATGATGCTGAGGCGCGTGGTGATGCCAGTATTGGTTGTATTCATAGTCAGTGTATTAGATTGAGTAGTACAAGGTATTAATCTTTCGATAAATCTTTGATGAGCACTTTCCTGAATTGAATCGGGTGACTTTCGCTTTGAAGCCCAATGTAACCCTTGGTCAGTGGGGTGCCATTTACTTTCGCTTCTGGTTTAAAGCCAGAAACCATTCCATCGCCCACAACAGGTTTGGAGTAATGAATCACGGTGTCGCCTTCCACAATGTGTGCAATGTATTCATCGCCCATCACCAATAAATCAATGCTTACCCATTGGTCACCATCAAAAGTAGGTCCGTCAATAGTTTGGCAATGTTGTGTAATCAACTTGCCATCCATTTCAACATGAGTACCGGGGGTGCAAAGGTTGCCGGTTGGACGAGGGCCGTTGCCTAAGCCACCTAAAAACTGGGCTTCTAGAGAAATCGGGAAATCCTGATTGAGTCCCATACTTTCAGCAGATTGAGAGTGAAGCATTACACCGCTGTTTCTGGTGGCCCAGCCTTCTCCGCCATTGGCTTGCTCGCCAATAAATCGGTATTCAATGTGTAATAAGTATTCTGAAAAGGGTTTTTCATAAATGAGTATGCCAAAACGGTTGTTGAAGGTGTCATATTCGTCATAGCCCACAGTGATCATTCCGTCCTCTACACTAAAAGTATTCCCGAAATTGTCACCAGCCTCGTAGCCCCGAATTTTGGGTGTCCAGCCTGTTAGGTCTTTGCCATTGAATAACTCTATCCATTCGTCTTCCTTTTGGCAAGAAGAGGTAATGAAAATAATGGCCAGTAGTAGTGTTAGTTTGGAGTGCTTCACATCAAAAAATTAAGCCAATAAGTTAATGATTTTCTACACCATTTCAACTGATTGTTATCCGTTCAGAATGGCGTTTGCCATAATTAAGTCTTCTGTGGTGGTGATTTTGATGTTCTTGTAGTCTCCTTCAATCAAGTTGATTTTCTCACCCATGTGCTCTAAAACCGAGGCGTCATCGGTAAATGAATGATCTTCTTTTATTTCAAAGGCCTTTTTAATGAGTTCAATTTGGAAAGTTTGAGGGGTTTGAATGAGTTGGTATTGACTTCTATCCACCACTTTGTTGTTGTCGCCTTCGATAAATCGAATGGAGTCTTTCAACGGAACACTGGTTATCGCATTTCCCTTTTCTGCTGCCACTTTGAAGGACTCTTTAATGATTTCTGTGGAAACAAAAGGGCGGACTCCATCATGAATGGCTACCAAACCATTTCCGTGAATGGCATTGAGTCCATTTTTTACGGATTGAAAACGGCTATTGCCCCCATTTACGATTTGGTGCTTGATGGTGAATTTATGCTTCTCACAAAGCCCTCTCCAAAAGGGAACTTGAATTTCGGGCAGCACTAAAATCAGTTTTAAACTTGCAAAGGCCGAAACGTAAGCCTCGATTGTGTGCATCAGAATGGGCTTGCCGCCAATATCAATAAACTGCTTAGGAATATCAGACTTCATTCGGGTACCACTCCCTCCAGCTACTATGATGGCGTATTTTTGCATATCCGAAAGTACGGAATATTGAGCTTTGAACGTCTGTTAAATTTGAGTATGTTTAGTGATTATTCAGTTATTTTGTATTGTTTTAATTGTGAATTATAGGCTATTCGGGTGAAGCAAAATTTTCTTTATGACTGTTGACTTTTGTGAGAGTACTTGTGAAGTGATAAAAATGGCAGATTAAACTAATCTCGACTTATGAAGAATATTTACCTACGGAAAGCGCTTATTCTGGCTCTAATGATACCAATAGTCTTATTAGGTCAATATTTAAATGAAGTCTATCGCCCTAAGGCTTACACTGGTGAGGGAATGAACTTGTTCATTGCGGGTTCAGCGTCTGGGTTTTTCACGTTGATTTTGATGGTGTTACTATATCAGTTATTTCGAAAAAGACACTCAGTTAAACAGCTTAGAAAAGATATTCTATTCATTGGAGTTTTTTACAATGCTATAGAGGTGCTGAGTTTGTTTTCTTCTAGGTGGTTTGGCACGTTTGATATTATGGATATAGTAGCTTATTCATTGGCGACAGGTTTAATGTATTTGATGGCGAACTTGTTGTTCAAGAAAACGAGTAGCACTAACGATGTCATCTTTAAATAGACATGCATGAAAATTTCAGATAAAAAACTCCGCCAGCTTGTTTTGGAAAGCCAGAGAATGAAACAAAAACCTTATTTGTTTTGGAGTAAGCCTATCGTTTTTGGGGTCACGTTTGTGATAGTAGATGCCGCTACTAAGCATTGGTATTCTGACATTATCGAGGCTAATGAGTTGATGGGAATAGGCTTGAAAGGGGTTTTCGTTGGCTTGGTTATTCAGGTGATTGAATACCTAAATCTCAAATACAGGCTCAAAAAACACCGGGTTGAACTCGATACCTTTGAAAAGAAGCAAGCCGAAGTTGACAAGATCTTCTAGTAACAGAAAAGCCTTCCCCAGTATACTACTAGAGAAGGCTTTTGTCTAAAGTCTATTATCTAAACTCTAATTTCTACACATTAGATAATCAACATGGCATCGCCATAGCTGAAGAATCTATATCCTTCTTTTTGAGC
>CAXBPM010000380.1:0-3862 GCA_963977345.1 uncultured Roseivirga sp. | reverse complement strand
TTCATTGTCATGATCTTTATCAGCCTAATGTTATTTGGCACCTTCACAATTCTTGTTGGTTTGTCCATGCGCGTTGTTCAGCCGGGTTTAGGTTTCGAAGAAAGCTTCAGTTTTGGTTTTGAATATGCACTAATGTTTAAGATTTTCTTGGCCACTTTAGGGATGGCCTCTATCCAATTCTTTATTAGTCAACAATCAAAAAATCTGATTTTACCTTTGGGTATTGGTATTGCTGGACTGATCTCCTTTATGATTGTATCTCAAGGATGGGAATACGCTCCCTATCACCCTTATGGTTATGCTATTCTCGCCACTGGCGGAATCAGACAAGAGGGTTATCAAATCTGGGCAGATATGGCTTCGGTATATAAGAGTTTGATAGTCGCTACTGGTGTGTTTGTGGCAGCAGGGGTTATTCAGGTAAAGAAACGAATCATGTAAAGTGAGAAAACAAAAAAGTAATCTAAAGAAACATTGACGATTTTCAATCGTCTTAAAGGCAACCCTCGAGTAGGGTTATTTTACATCCAAATCGTGCCCTGGCTGATTATCAGTCGGGGTTTTTTTATTTTATTTTTCAGCTTCTAGGTTCTTTCCTATCTTGTGAGCCACATTACTGAAACAATGAGCGCAAACCACGATATTAAGGTCATAGAAGAGCACGAATTCATTAAGTATTCGCATGTCCACTATTCAGCAGAAGAAATGAAGGTTCGTAGTGCAAACTTCTATGACTGGATGGAAACGCGCAGATCTGTGCGTGATTTCTCTGATAAACCTGTTCCCAAGGAAGTTATTGAAAATGTGATCATGGCCGCTTCTACCGCCCCATCAGGTGCACACAAGCAACCATGGACTTTTTGCGTGATCAGCAACCCTGAAATAAAAAAGCAGATTCGCGAAGCCGCAGAAAAAGAGGAGTTTGAAAGTTACACCAAGCGCATGAGCGAAGAGTGGCTGGATGACTTAAAACCAATGGGTACCAACTGGAAAAAGCCATTTTTGGAAACAGCTCCTTATTTAATCATTGTTTTCAAACGCCCGTTTGAGTTTGATACTGAAGGGAAAAAGCACCAGAACTATTACGTGGCAGAATCGGTAGGCTTGGCAGCAGGCTTTTTAATTACTGCCATTCACGATGCTGGCTTAGTTACTTTAACACATACACCTAGCCCTATGAACTTTTTGGCTAAAATCTTAAACCGACCAGAGAACGAAAGGGCCTTTTTGCTTTTACCCGTTGGTTATGAAGCCGATGAAGTTTATGTACCCAATAACAGAAGAAAGTCACTAGAAGAAGTGGCAGCCTTTTATGAGTAAGAGGCTACTCATTATATTTCTGTGTTTAGTCTGCGGCCTTCAAAGTGTTCGGGCACAAAAATATTCAAAGAAGAAAATCCTTAAAGACCTAAAAGAACTACCAGGTTTTGAGCAAGCCTTTGTTGGGTTTATGTTGGTTGATCCGAAAAATGGAAAAACCATTGCTAGTCAGTTCGAGGATAAGTACATGACCCCCGCTTCGAACACAAAGTTTTTCACCTTATATGCTGGTCTACATTTTCTAGGGAATAATATTCCAGCCCTACAATACATTATTAAAGACGACTCATTGATTTTTTGGGGGACGGGTAACCCACTCTTCCTTCACCCAGAATACAATGATACAACGGCACTTCACTTTCTAAAATCACGAACAGAGAGCCTCTATTATTGGCCGCGCCCAATGGAAGATGATAGATTTGGGCCTGGCTGGGGTTGGGATGATTATAACGGCTACTATTCTGCTGAAAAGGCTGTATTTCCCATTTATGGGAATAGTGTAAGCACCTACCTTAATAAGGAAGAGGAAACTATTAAGGTATCGCCTTCTTATTTAGCTCCTCAGTTTAAACTCAAAAATGATTCGCTCATTAGGTTAAGAAGCTATGTTCAGCGAGATGAAATGGAAAACCGCTATGAATACACCTTCCCTAGCAAACATGATTTTGACATCGTAGACTATTCTCCAATAGACACCCTAATAAGACCCTTTCGTTACTCCACCGACCTTTTTGTGAAACTTCTTTCAGATACGGTTAATCGAAAAATCACCTTAATCGAAAAACCCCGAAGTATAGAATTTGCTCAAACGTTATATACGACACTTTCCGACACCTTATATAAGCACATGCTTCAGGAAAGCGACAATCTTTTCGCTGAGCAAACATTGTTAATGGCCAGCGGGCTAGAAAACGACACTCTAAGCACTGTGTCCATGATTGAAAAAACCAAGGAAGTTTTATTCGAAAATGAGGTAGATGAATTGGTTTGGGTAGACGGGTCTGGCTTATCTCGTTATAATATGTTCACCCCAAGAACGATCACTGGTTTACTTTTAAAACTGCGCAAAGAACTCGGTGAAGACAGGCTTTTTGAATTACTTCCTGTTGGAGGAATTTCTGGAACACTGAAAGATTGGTATGGCGGAGAGAGCGAACCTTATGTTTATGCCAAATCAGGTACGCTTCGGAACAACTATGCTCTAAGCGGTTACATTAAAACTCAAAGGGGTAAAATATTAATATTCACCTTTATTGTTAATCATTACGAACATTCCACTGACGAGGTAAGAAAAAGTATAGGGATAGTGTTGAATAAAGCTAGGTCATCCTATTAAAAAGGACTTTAAACAATCATTAGTACTGAGCCTGACAAAAAATATTTAATCTCTAATCTCGTTCTAATCAACCCTAAAGGCACAACACAAACTTAATCATTCGTTTTTCAGCCTTATAACCACGAATATTACTGTTTATCAAAAACTAAGTCCATATCAGTTCTTTTACCACAGCAAGCGATGCGGTTTAAATTATTATTATTATTTTAGTATCCAAAATCAGAATCAACAATCTAAACAGGAGTTTTGCAGAGCTACCTAACATTGAATTCAATGACCTACGGTTAGGTAACAAACGCCTACCCTCCCTTTGATTTCTTGTGTATGAAAGCGATGCTCGTTCCCATTTGATATTGGATAAGCTACTTGTGAAAACTAATAGAGAGGACATCGTTACTACGGCTAGTTTCTTTAACAGGAAAGAGTCCAAGTTTGACGATTTTTGTAACACTTCCAGAAAAAACAAGGAAGCGGCAGGAGGACTGAATCAAAATTCACTTGATGAAACTCGAAAAGCTAAGTCCCAAGTAAATAGCCCTTCCTTTAACAATTCACATTACAGCATCAACAGTTCTTCCGCGTTTTATGGGATTACTAAAACCAAGATCTTCTTCAGCACCGATGAAATCAGTAGCGAAAAACTAACTGAAAAACACCTTGGTGCTAGATGTATAACTAAAGCAAATATCTATAAACCTAACTCGACAACTAAAATGCCTATGACGGAAAACTATTACTAAAAAAAATGCCAAGACGCACCTATTGCAGTAGAGCGCCTTGGACTTACAAACTATGTTTAATTAAAAACACAACTTTATCTATGAAAAAGAAACGTATAAACGCCCTCTATCGAGGAGCGAAATACTCTTTATTTGGCATTGTGATTCAGACATTTGTTATGTCTTCGCTATTTGCCAATGGTATATTAAATGAGGGCAGAAATAGCGTAGCTATTGAAACTGTCAACCCGCAAGATAGGACTATTACCGGTAAGGTAACTAGTGCTGAGGATGGACTTCCATTGGTAAGTTTATCTGTTTACATCAAAGGTACAACAAGTGGTGTTGCTACCGAAAGTGATGGTGCTTATAGCATAACCGTACCTCAGAACGCTACTACCCTTGTTTTCAGATACTTAGGATTCATTACCCAAGAAGTTGAAATCAATGGTAGAAATTCTATCAATGTTGTTATGCAACCTGAGGT
>CAXBPM010000379.1:0-3872 GCA_963977345.1 uncultured Roseivirga sp. | reverse complement strand
TCTTTAAGTAGCGCGTAAGTGAGCGCATTATAATTACCCCAATGGGCACCATCTCCCAGTATATCCGCAAATATATCGAAGGGTAAAACGAAGTCGAATTCTTCGGTGGAGTTAGCCGGAACATCTTTGAATACACCCGATACGGTTAGGTTTTTCTTGAATTGGAGCAATTGCCATTCCACCACCTGACCGATGGCTTCGCTCGCATTCCCAAAAAGGCTGGTCGCTAATGACTCTGAAATCACGATTTGATCTGGATTTTCTAACACCTTATCTGAATCACCATAAATAATAGGGAAGGAGAAGAGCTTGAAATAATTTTTGCCTGAAAATTTACCCGAAGCCTTGATGGTCTTCTCATTCGTTGTCAAGGGCATTTCGCCAAACCAGAAAGAGGGAGTGCTTTGAATCGCCATTTCTACCTCTGGTACTTCTTGTTCTAAAGCCGCTGCGAGTATGGCTTGCGTATCTTCTTGCGTATTGAGTGTTCCAGATTCTTCATGGTTCACCATCACTTGATAAAGCTGTTGATCCAAAGTGTGAAATTTGTCTACGCTTCGCTCATCATTTACCCATAAGTAGATGAAAAGGGTGCAGGCCAGTCCGCTAGAAAGGCCAATAAGATTGATGAAAAAGGCACTTTTGTACCTTATGAAATTCCTGTAACTGATTAATAAATTGTGCTTGAACATACCGTAATAATTGAGTTTTTGATTTCCTTCTAATTTTCGGATCATGCTGGGCCTGAACAGCTTCAGCACGTCTTCTTTGAATACTTTTTTTGCCTTTTGTACTCCGTGCTTTTCGGTATTCGCCTCAAAGCGTTCTAATAAATCACCCTCAATGTCTTCTTTGTACTCTGCCCTACAGAACCACCTGAAGAACCTGAGCCAAAACTTTGAAGGCTGAATATTGTCATGTGACCGCATGACGATTAATCGTTAAGTGCTATTTCTGGAATGGCATTCCACAAGCCTACGCGCTGTTCTTTCGCTTCGCGAAGGGTGGTTTTGCCTAAACTGGTTACCGTGAAAAAACGTTTTCTTTTTCCGCCTCGCATTTTGGTGGCTTCGCCAAATTCAGAAGTTAGAAAGCCTTTTTCTTCCAATCTTCTTAATACCGTTTGCAAAGCACCAATGCTTACAGAGCGCTCCAAGCGCGATTCCATTTCATCGATAATCGCTACTCCGTAGGCCTCACCGTGTAAAATGGCCACGGTTAAGAGCACGATTTCCTCGAATTCACCAAGGTTATGTTTACCCATTGCTTTATTATTTACCCTAAATGTAGTTAATATAAAAACGCAAGCAAGGG
This sequence comes from uncultured Roseivirga sp., assembly GCA_963977345.1. Lineage (GTDB taxonomy): Bacteria > Bacteroidota > Bacteroidia > Cytophagales > Cyclobacteriaceae > Roseivirga. The sequence goes on along the minus strand of CAXBPM010000379.1, from coordinate 2,558 downwards.
AAGCGATGAATTATTTTTACCTTGATTGTAGTTTATATTGATTGTTCCCTTTGATGAGTGAGACATCCGAAATCCAATATTCGCACGGATGTCCGCCCTTGGGGGCGGTAGGTGGGGGATTACTAAAGTACTATGAACAAACAAGACTGCTATTATAAGAGACAGCCCAGAACCGTCACTGTGAGGAATAAACCGAGCGATAGCTCAGGTTTGTGACGCGACAGTCTGTTCGTTTTATTGAGGGAGCTTAGGACAGAGCCCTGAATTATAATCGTCACAGGTTCGGAGAACCTGCGACAGGGTTTAGGCTTGTTAGGGGTAATTGATAATCATGGGCATTAGCATTTGTTTAGGTGTTATGATTTAAAATCCCCTCCATTGATGCTGAAAAATTTCCTGAAATTCTTATTTCAATGTGCATGCCATTGAAGCTATCTATTGTGGTTTTAGAAACTTCTTTAAATTCCTCATTCACATCTCTAATTGATTTGATGTCAAAGAATATTGATGTGGATTCTTCAGTTATATTCTTTAAAATTTGTGTTCCATCAAGTTTACTCAATTCGGTTAGATAATACTTGGTATCAAACTTTGCACTTATTGCAAATGAGTTTGCGAATCGAATATCTTCTTGCTCATTATTTATTTTTATTTTATAAGGCGGGGTAAGTTCATCTAAATATATTTTTTGTTCTTTCTCGCTTCTTAAGAAACCAAGTGAACCATCTTGCCATTTTCGTTTAAGCAGTTCAGTTAAATCAATGCCATTAATAATTAATGAATCTAGATCTATTTTATCTCCTTCACTTAAGTCAGCACTTACTTCAAAATCAAAGCTAATTGGCTTAGTTACTTCTAACAATATGGGGAAGTCAATGTCCAATGACCATTGTTTATTTAGAACTTGTTCCGCAGTGCATAACGTAATACCAAGTCGTTTCGCCTTAGAAATTGCAGTAGAGGAAAAGCCTCTCTTAGCAACCAAAATCCCTTTATTTGCTTTTACATCTTGAAGCTTAGAGTGGAATGCGTCAATAGTACCAACTGAAATTTTACTATTATAATCTTTGCATTCGACTACAGTGACAAAGTTTATTCCGCAACTTTTACAGCTGATCAAGACATCAATCTGTCTTGGCCCGTCTATTCCCTTTAAGTTTACGTTATGTTCTACCTTTTCATAACGAGGGTTTTTGACAAATTTTCGGAAGATTGATTCCGTGAGTTTTTCGAATTCTCGTCCATTGTTTTTTATACCCATTATAAATTAGCCTGATTTACTGCTTTAATTACAACTTTATCGATAACTCAATTTCTCCACCTAAACCCAGTTCCACAATCTTCTTAAGGGTAGAAAGGCGCACTTCTTTAATGTTGTTTTCAATTTTAGAAATGTATGATTTAGTGGTGCCTACTTTTTCTGCCAATTGCGCTTGGGTAAGGCCTTTCTCTAAACGGGCTTCATGAATTAAAGCACCAATCTTAAAGTTCTCATAACCATCTTCTAACTCGGTGCGGCTTGGTGTACCCACTTCTCCAAAGTGCTTGTCTTTGAATTGGTCTAGGCTTGTGACATTATTTTTGCTCTTGCTCATATTCTTTCTTGATTTTCAAGGCTTTTTCAATTTCACCTTTTGGTGTCTTTTGGCTTTTCTTCTGAAAGCCATTCATAATCACTACAATTTTGCCTTCATCAAAAAAGCAAAAAACTCGGTAAATGTTACTTCCAGATTGTACCCTCACTTCATACAAACCTTGCGTGCCCTTTAAGTGCTTTAAATAGGTTTCTGGAACGGTTTGTACTTCCTCAATTAGGTTTAAAGTCCAAACTATCTTCTTTTTGACTTTATCGGTTTGTTTGATAAAGAAGGTTTCGAAGTAATTCTTGTAGAAAACTACTGTACGTATCTTGGTCACCTATCAAAGATAGAAAGAAAGTTTCACTTTAGTGAAACTTTTGACTGACTTATTACGCCCCTTCAGGGCTTAAATAGGAGAGGTGTTTTTTACGAAGGGTTGCACCCTTCGTTTAGATGTAACGCCCTTTCAGGGCTGGGAGAGGTAGTCTTCTTTTGCTCTTTATCGCTTTTAATAAACTAGATATTTTGAACTGAAAGCCTTGAAAGGGCGAGATATTATAGGGACGGGTGTAGCCCGTTCCCTGTATAGCACAAAATTAAATAAGCCCTGTAAGGGCGAGATAGCTTTAATTCCTTCCCCCGAAGCGATCGGGGTCAGGATGAAAAGGAGAGTGCAAATAACGGACTAATGTAGTAGATATGCTGGTGAAGAATACTGACAGTGGTGAAAATCCTCGTTGCAAACGAGGATTAGTGGGTTGCCATGAGCCTGCCTGATTTCTACGGATTATGTATTCCTCTTTGCGACTCTCTGTGTCCTTTGCGGTTAATCCTTATGACGGTTTTTTGAGCAGAAGAAGAGACTCAACTAAACTTATACTTAGTAAGTCTTTTATCCCCATGCTTAAGCAGAATGCTTTTTTCCACAGCAAGTTTTAAATCTCTGCTGGCGGTGGCGGAGGAGATCTCTTTGAAATG
>CAXBPM010000378.1:0-3874 GCA_963977345.1 uncultured Roseivirga sp. | reverse complement strand
GGAAATGCACCTTGAATTGTGAGTTCAACATTCTCTGGCCTTAAGTAAATATAGTCGTAGATGTAATTGTAGTAAGCGGCTATGTTCATTTCAAACTTCTCTGAAGCCTTTTCAAAGCTACTGATCCACTTAATGGCCTTTTCGCTCACAAGGTTCTCATTTCCTATTTCAATGGCAGCAGAGCCATGGTGAAGCCCTCCACTGTACAGCTCATTAATATGAGGTGCACGCCAGGCTGTTCCTAAGTTGGTTCTGAAATTCCATCCCGATGGAAGAAAAAAGACTGCCCCTAAGGAACCTGTCACATTGTTAAAATCGAATTCTGGTTTCAGAAGATTGTTTTGAGAATCAAATCGCTTCACCAAGTAATGTTTGAAATCATAGCGAACGCCTCCTTCTAATTCATACGAATTTTGAATATACCTCCAGATGGCATGAACACCCACAGTCCAATTGTCAAAGTTGGGAATCAAAGGTTTTATGCCTGTTTCTGGGTCATTTGAGTTTCCTTGATAAAGAAAGCTTGCCCCTATATCTCCTTTAAAGTCACCTAGAGGCTTCATGTCTAAATCCAACTCAACGGTATGTGTAATTAGCTCTAGTGAAAGAGCGGGAATAGTAGACCTACCTCCTCTTCTGATGTCAAATTCTTTCCTTAGATTTCTCTGAAGACCATATTGCACGGTAACTTCTCCTAGGTCCTTCCAATCCAAATGTCCATTCACTTTCAGCAATTGATGTTGAACCCTTTGCTTTGGGTTATTGATATCATAACTAAAATCACTAATAAAAAGCGGTCGATCACTTCCAATTGCTCTTTCTAAATCAGTGAGGTTTCCAGTATGCGCACTTCTCAGTACACCCATTTCTGCATCAAAGCTGCTGAAGAATAATTCGAGCCCACCTTTTTCTTTGTGGTAGCCTAAGCCTATCGAAAAGTTTTTCTCTAAAGTCCCTGTATTGGTTAGTCTATAATCTGGTGCTTTTGAATCCCCCGCTTTTTTATAACTGCCTTGAAGTCTCCAACCAAAACCATTTAGGCCTTCAATTCCCCCTTCAACCATGGCACTACCTGTGTACATGCCATTGTTAGAATTACCAACAGCATTGAGTGAACCAGAAATGCCTGCTGTTTCTGGTAAATCAGGTGGGTTTACCAAAATAACGCCACCAATGGCATCAGATCCGTACTTTACTGCTGCTGCACCTTTTATTAACTGAAGATTAGTGGCTACAAATGGGTCTATTTCTGGCGCATGCTCTTGTCCCCATTGCTGACCTTCTTGTCTAATTCCATTGTTCAAAATCAGAATACGACTGCTGTGCAATCCATGAATAACGGGCTTAGCAATATTAGGCCCTGTCTGAAGCATATTTACTCCAGACATTGTGGAGAGTACCTTGCCCAATGATTCACCACTCTTTCTAAAAAGTTCTTCTTTCTTTATCTCAAGCTGTTTTAGTGTAGCAATCTCTTCTGCTTTTTCACCTTCAACCGTTACTCCACTCAAATCCTTAATTTCAGGAACAAGGTCCACCTGAATTTTCGTGGTTTTTGTAATGCTTATGATTTCTTTGTAAGGTATGTATCCCACAAATCGAATTAGAATTTCATAGCTACCAGCACATAGGTTTGCTATCTCAAACTCTCCGTTTTCATTTGCAACTGCCCTATGTTGGGAATGCGCTATTTCTATTGTAGCTAACGGAATTGTTTCACCACTATCTTTTCCAATAATAATTCCAGATAGCTTTAGATCACAGGTGGATTGACCATAGGCCGCTGCGTTAAATAAGCTTAGTAATAAAATTAAAAGGGAGAGACGCTTTAAAATCATGTTGGCAAGGTATACGTAAATGCAACACCATTGCAACAATGAATTTTCAAAAGGTCAAAAGAAGTTAAAGAAGGTATTTATTTCTTCTCAAAAACGTCTGAAGGCTTAAATTTGTAAAAGATGTAATAGAGGAAATTGAATGAAAGAGCCGATTGGTTCTCTTCTTTGGTGGCAACTTTTGGTTGGTTGTCCTTTCTTTCTGAGGGTTTTTCTAGATTAACGGAATTCAACTCGTTACCCAAAATGGTTGTCTCGGAAGTACCACGAGGCATGTCACGCTTACCTTCAGAATGAAAATCGACTGGGATAATGCTATCTTGAATAGCTGTGTTTTCGTGTCTAGGAACAGGTAGGAGCACTTCTTCACCCTCTTGACCCAAGGCACTCATAGAATGCATTGACATCCCTAAAATTCCGAAAGTGAAGATACGAAGTAGTTGTCTATTCATAGTATTTATCTCATGGGGGGATAAAATTAATAAAAAATCGCAATTATCTAAACGGTAGATATTTTATTTTGTTTAGTTTTCTTCCCTAACCACTAATTTAGTGTTAAAACTCTGTAAACAATAGAGATACATGAACAATCTTATCAGCTGGTCCCATTTCGAGAAAGTTGACCTTCGGGCAGGCACCATTATACAGGTAGAAGATTTTGGAAAAGCGAGGAAGCCTGCTTGGATACTTTATGTGGATTTAGGCTCAGAATTGGGCATAAAGAAGTCGAGTGCCCAAATCAAACACCACTATACTAAAGAGGATTTGCTTCACACTCAAGTAATGTGCGTAGTCAACTTCCCTCCCAAACAAATCGCCAATATTAAGTCAGAAATTCTAGTTACAGGCTTTCCCGATCAAGATGGAAATATAATATTGGCAAGACCAGATAAACCCGTGCCAAATGGTGCTAAACTTTTCTAATTTTAAGACTTGAAACTCTCACAGATTTTTGATGCAATTGATGGCGAATACCTATCTAAAGGAATAGATAACGATATCGCACATTTAATGACGGACAGTAGAAAGGCTTTTGATTTAGAATCAGGGCTTTTCTTTGCTATTGATGGCCCACATCACTATGGCCATTCTTTTATTCCTGAATTGATGGCTGCTGGCTTTCAAAACTTTGTGGTTGAAAAGGAAATTGGGCCGATTCCTAAGCATACGAACGTTATCAAGGTTGCGTCTTCGGTGAAAACACTGCAAGCCATAGCCACCTTAAAAAGAGCTGGCTTCAATAAACCTGTGGTGGCCATCACTGGGAGCAACGGGAAGACCATTATTAAAGAATGGTTGGCACAAATACTTTCAGAGAAGCTGAATGTATGCAAAAGCCCCAAAAGTTTTAATTCGCAAATTGGTGTTCCTCTTTCCGTTTGGCCTTTAAGCGAAGCGCATGACCTAGGAATTTTTGAAACGGGCATTTCTGAGCCTGGGGAAATGTTGCCTTTGAAAAAGGTAATTCAACCTACTCAGGGAATTTTCACCAATATTGGTTCGGCACATGAGCAATATTTTGATTCGATGACTCAAAAGCTGGATGAAAAGCTCATTCTATTTGAAGGTATTGATCAACTCTATTACCGCAATGACAATCCTCTGATTAAAGAGGGGCTGAATAGAATGAAAAACCCTCCCAAACACAATACCTCTTGGGGCTTTAATAGTAATGCTACGCTTCAGGTTGAAAAAAAAGAAGGCCAATTCTTTCAACTGAAAAGCCAGAATGAGTCTTTCAACTTAAAACTACATTCCGGTAACGAGCCTTACATAGAGAACATCATGCATTGCGTTTGCTTTGCATATTTCAATGGGTGGACGCCTTCAGAAATTCAAAAAGGAATTGATACCCTTCGGCCTATAAAAATGAGGCTGGAATTGAAAAAAGGGATTAATCAGACTTACATTATAGATGACACCTATAATAATGACTTGGCCGGGCTAGAAATTGCACTCGATTTTTTAGCACAACAGAAGCACTACCCCAAAAAATCACTGATTCTTTCTGATATTCCGCAATCTGACCCGAAAGAAAG
>CAXBPM010000377.1:0-3876 GCA_963977345.1 uncultured Roseivirga sp. | reverse complement strand
TCGTCATAAGCTCTTGCTAGCGCAACGCTTATTTCTCGCAATGACGAAACAATGACGGTAACCGCTGAATTTCAAGCAGTTGTTTAACCACTGTCATTTCAATATATTGATAAGCCTTTTAAAAGGCCTACCAAATTCAACCAATGACCAAAACCATCAAAATAGGAGCAATCTGCATTGTTCTGTGTCTGCTTAGTTTATCCAAGCTTTTTGCCCAAGAAGAAATCAAATACAAAGAATACTCCTACACCGAGTTCTTTCAGATGATTGAAGATGAAAAAGACTCTGTCTTTGAATTAAAAAACGCATTCATAATTCCTGATGAGACAACAGACAAGAGGTTTTATTCTCCTTGGTCCAATCGCGGTGAAGACATAGATTTTGGATCGAAAGACACGATTTTTATTGACAAAGTGATTGATTTAAATAATGTGCGATTTGGTTCCGGACTTAAGAATAATGGTGGTTCATATGAAGCTGCATACTTGTCTTTTATTTATTTTAAAAAGAAGGTTCTTCTTACGAATGTGGCGAGCTTTTCCATAGTTGCATCTACCTTCGATGAGTTTGTAGATATTCAATTCTATGAAAATCTAAAAGGACTCTTAGCCACACAAAAATCTTTCAATAATGATATAGGAGGAAATAGTTTTGGCTTTATACAAATTCAAGAAAATAACTTTAAGAAGGGGCTTCAAGTGTTAAGCCCATTCGATAGTGAGGCTGAGTCTCCGCTACTCTTAATTGTGGGTCAAAACACTATCACTAGCACTAGAGTAAGTGGACAAAATGTATGGTTTCGGTTGGGTAAAATTAGGGGCGTAAGCTTAAATGAAAATCATTTTAAAGGAGATCATTTTATTGACTTAAATATTGCTGAACCTGACAGTTACTTCCTTAATAACAACAAGTTTGAGTCACCCGCAGTATCGCTGAGTTTAAGAAGCTTACCTAACTCAACAATTAACATTTCGAAGAATGAATTCAAGGGACGCGCTCTTTTTACTATAAATGATTTATCCGATAATATAAACCTCGACTGGACTCAGTTTGAGGGGAAAGCATTTTCCGATAGTTTTTATCAATTGTTTGGAACTATGGGTGAGACTGACAGTCTTTTTATTCCTGATGAGCGGGCTTATACAAGTAAAAACTTAGATTATTACGAAAATAGATTTGCCTCTGAAAACAGTGTCGCCTATAAAGCCGAACAACGACTAAGGGGTAAATTGATCAGTTTCTACAAATCTCAAAACGACTTAGATTATGCGAATGCGGTTTATATGGAATCTAAAGATTTAGAGACCAAGAGATTGGCTTTTCTTTATCGAAACACCCCAACTTTCAAAACATTTTTCTCTTGGAAAATCAATCAATTTTTGAAAATATTTTCAGCCTATGGAACAGAACCTGCTAGGGCTATCACCTTTTCCGTTTATGTGATTTTGGTCTTTGCTTTGGTTTACCTTTTCTTCCCTAATTATTGGGATAGTTATGGTAAAAGCAGGTTAAAACACCGATTTAGCTTCTTTTATAAATACATGAGCTTAAATGCTGGCATTCAAGATGTTTATTTGGAAGAAAACAAAGCTGAAATTGAAGACAATGAAGCCTTCAAGTCTTTACTTGTGGCACATAAAGAGCAGGCACCTAAACTATTCTTTAACCTTGCCATGCCATTGTATCGCTGGTCAATGGCAGGAACCTTAACCTATGCATGGTTGATCAAACGCTTCGATTTTCTGAAAGGAACATGGAAAGATACTGATGCAAAAACCCGAGGATTAAAATCCTTTCTGATTGGCACTATGTTCATCATCGCCTTGCTCTACGACATCTTCATCAAAATGCTGAATGCCTTGATGCTCAGTATTAACACTTTTACCACCCTCGGTTTTGGGGAAATCCCCATCAAAGGCCTCCCCCGCTATTTGGCGATTATTCAGGGCTTTATCGGTTGGTTTATGCTCACGATATTTAGTGTTTCATTGATCTCTCAACTACTGAACTGATATGAGAAAGCTCCAACTTTTATTAAGTCTTGTTTTGCTCCACACAGCGGTGATTGGACAGACTTCAGAAGAATTAAGTACAGACTTTACTTACTACTCGTACACTGAATTTTTTAAAGCCATTGCTCAATCAACCGATTCGGTGTTTAGGCTTGAAAATGCTGTTGTTCAGTTCAATGAAAAGACAGATCAGCGATTTCAATCTGAAGAGAATGGATCAAATACAAACCCGCCTGATTCCATCATTGTAAACGTCCCCATCGAACTCCGAAATGTACATTTTTTAACTAAAGGTAGTAAGCCCAACTCTTCCGGCCTTCTGACTTCAGGTGTTCTGAAGTATATCCATTTCAAAAAGAATGTGTCAATAAGACAATGCATTATGGCACAGTTTGAGTATTGTTCTTTTGAGGAGGGTATAACTTTTACGACTTGGAGCGAAATTGAAAAGCCATGGATAGAGCTTGGTAAACCAGACGCAGGTGTCAATGTTTTGAAATCAAAACTTATCGGCTCAATCTACCTGACCTATTACGCTGTAGGAATCGACCGAATAGGGGCTCGAATGAGTTTAAACGCCAACACCATTAGAGGAGTGGCTACCGGGAATAGAGATGTGTATTTCTTTGGTCGAAATATTTTCAATATGAATATGGCTGGAAATAATTTTTTAGGCACAGCCACCGTCACCTTTAATGATATAGATAATGAATCACGCTCTATTGTGGGGAATAATTTTAACGACAATAACTTTCAACTTAACCTCACTGGCAGTCGTGGCTTTAACAGTCTCTATTTTGTGGAGAATACGTTTAATAAAAACGTTGAACTAGATATTGAAAACTATCACCCCAGCTATTCAATTCCCTTTGACCAATTCACGGTGCCAATACTTTCAAGAGATGGACTTGACAATTTCTTAGGCTCTAATGTAAAATGGGAGGATTTATGGGAGGGTATTCCAGGTCGGCTCATGGATTCAATTCGAACTGTTTATGCCGAAACGGGTCGAACCACAAACAAGCTCTCTTATAAACACGAGCTTACCATGCTGGGGATGCTCAACACCCATTATAAGTCGAAATACGACAACGAAGACGCCAATGCTGTTTACATTCGACTGAAAGATTTAGAAACGGCACGCTTTAAATATCTATATCATGAAAGCCCATCTTTTGACGCCTTCTTCACCTGGAAAATTAATCAGTTTTTGAAACTATTCTCTGCCTATGGGACGGAACCTGCAAAGGCAATTGTGTTCTCAGTTTATGTTATTCTTACCTTCGCCTTAGTCTACCTCTTCTTCCCCAACCATTGGGATAGTCATGGCAAGCACCGTATTATGGATCGTTATCGCTTCTTTCTAAAATACTTGAACAGAGATTCGGGTATTCATGAAGTCTATTTAGAAGAGCAAAAGCAAGATTTACTTAATGCAGAAGATTTTAAAACCTATTTATTAGAACAAGGCAAAACCGCACCAAAATTCTTTATGGCTACTGCTATGCCGCTTTATAAATGGTCGGTATCTGGTACTAAAACCTTCTCTTGGTTTTTAGAGAAGATCGACTTTTTAAAGGGGAAGTGGAGCGAGACTGAACCCAGCAAACAAGGCGGCAAGTCCGTTTTACTGATCACGGCTTTTTTGATTGCGCTCACCTATGACATCTTTATCAAAATGCTGAATGCCTTAATGCTTAGCATCAATACTTTCACAACGCTTGGCTTTGGGGAAATCCCGATCAAAGGCTTGCCACGCTACCTGGCCATTATTCAGGGCTTTATTGGCTGGTTTATGTTGACGATATTTAGTGTGAGTTTGATAAGTCAACTTTTGAATTGAGTGGGAAGCTGGAAGTCAGAA
>CAXBPM010000376.1:0-3891 GCA_963977345.1 uncultured Roseivirga sp. | reverse complement strand
CAGTGGAGAAAGATCACTGGCGTCTACTACTGTAAGAGTGATTTTTGGCTCACTAACCTGAACTCCAGCTACTCGGTTTTGCAGAAAGCTTTGAACATCCATAGTTCTGGCCATTTCAGTTTCGGTCCTTTCTTCGATCGCTGTTTTAGCAGCTTTCATTCTGGTAATCTCTTCCGTTTTTGCTTGAGCTGTATTGGTCTCTTTCGCTTCTGAAAGGGCTTTTAAATCAATGTTTTCAATTCTAAATTCTTCCTCAATTTGAATGTCCAGCTCCGCCAATTCTTCTTCATCGGCAATAGGGGAGAGCGTCATTGTTTTTGGCTTGGTATCGGTATTCGAAGCGGTTAGTTTTGGCTTTTCCAGTTGGTCTGGATTAATCAACTCAAGACTGTCCGTGCTTGGTCTTGCCTCAGTTTCGACTTCTTTTTTCGCAGTGAATTTTTCAGGTGCTTCATCTTTATTCTGTAACCAGAAAAAGACAAAAGAAGCAGTAATCAGAATCAATAAAGTGGCGGCCAATCTTCTGGTAGTTGTCCAAAAGCCAATTCGATTTTTTTCCTCCAGTCGCTGGTCTAAACGGTTTTCAAGCTTGGCCAAGTCCGCGTTTAAGTCGGTTTGGGCTATTTCTTCCCAGCCTTCTAATGCATCGGCATAGAAAGGGTCTTCCAACATCAGCTTTTCAACTTGATGTTGTTGCTTAGCATTCAAAAGCCCTTTTTTATAGGCTTCCAATACTGCTGGTGTCAATTGTTCAATATGGTTATGCTTCTTGTTCACGAAGGTTTTCTACACATATTTTTAAATTTCTACGTCCGTTCTGAATGTAGCTTTTTACTTTCTTCAAATCAAAACCCGTCAGTTCTACCACCTCTAGGTAACTCTTCTTTTCAATATAGAAGAACTGCACGCAGACTTTTTGTTCCTCATTCAGTTGGCTAATACAGTCTTCCAATTTGGTCAAATCACTTTCCAATGCATTCGGCTCGCTATCATGATGCACAGCCAAGGCAATTTCCATAACGGCCTCTCCATTTTCTACAGAATGCCCTTGCGACTTCTGTTTTCTGAGGAGCATTAAGCACTCATTTTTAGTGAGCACATACAGCCAGCTTTTAAAGTTTTCTACTTTTTGGTTTTGAAGCTGCGAAAGTAATTTTTCAAAAACCTGCATCACCATGTCTTGGGCAGCATCACGGTCTTTCAAATACTTCAAACAAACCCCATAGACCAAGCTCATGTATCGCTTATACAGCTCACCAAGCCACCTATTGTCCTGATTTTCTTGATAAGCGAAAATCAGTTCTAGGTCAGTTTTTTGGGCGATATCAGTTCGTTTTTTCGAGAACAACGGATTATAAATGAATTATTTTTCTCTGCTTTTATGGAATCTTCAGGCACCGTGCATCTCAAGGTTAAAGAAATTTTTACATAAACCTTTTAGCGATGAAGAATTTAATAATAGTAATGATGCTGTTCACTGGCATATTCCATAACAGCCAAGCCAAAGATTTTCAAAAGGAAGTTACGGGCATTGTAAAAAGTGCTGATAATAATCTTCCGCTATCTCAAGTGTCTGTATTGATTAAAGGAACTACTCAAGGTGTTCCTACGGATGCCAATGGCAAGTACAGCATTACCGTACCCAATAACGAAACGGTATTGATTTTTAGATACCTAGGCTACATCACCCAAGAAGTGAAAGTAGGAAAGCAATTGGTAATCAATGTTAGCCTCGATCAAGATGTGCAACTCATGGCGGAAATGATTGTGACAGGGCAAATGCAAGCGGAGCAGAAAAGCAAAATAATGATTAGGGGTATAGCCGATCAAGAAGAAATGAAGATTGAGATTTTATCTCAAATGTACATGCAGCCCGAGAATAACTTCTCTACGGCTTATCAATATCCAAAAGAATTGAGTCAGGAAGATTATGCTGAAATAAAAGAAAATGGCTTCAATACGCCATGGAAGAATCCTTTTTCCACCTTCTCGATTGATGTAGATGCAGCTTCATACAGCAATGTGCGCAGGTTTATTAATGATGGAAAAATGCCTCCGAAGGATGCTGTGAAAATTGAAGAAATGATCAATTACTTCAATTATGACTATGAAGGACCTAAAGGGAAACATCCGTTTGCAGTACAGCATGAAGTATCTGATGCGCCATGGAATACCCAACACAAACTCGTTCATATTGGAATTCAGGGCGAGAAGATTGAAGTAGATAAATTACCGCCTGCCAACCTCGTTTTCTTGGTCGATGTATCGGGTTCTATGGGAGGGGATAATAAACTGCCTTTACTCAAAAAATCGTTGAAGCTTTTGGTGAATCAAATGCGTGATGAAGATCATGTGGCCATAGTGGTCTATGCGGGCGCAGCTGGAGAGGTGCTGCCTTCTACTTCGGGTAAGGAAAAAAATAAGATTATCGAAGCCTTAGATAAACTAAATGCTGGAGGTTCAACGGCTGGCGGTGCTGGTATTGAATTGGCTTACAAAATTGCGAAGCAGAATTTTCTAAAAGAAGGAAACAACCGAGTGATTTTGGCCACAGATGGTGACTTTAATGTAGGGGCATCGAGCAATAAAGCCATGGAAGACTTAATTGAAGAAAAGCGTAATGAAGGCGTTTTCTTAACCGTTTTGGGCTACGGAATGGGCAATTACAAAGATTCTAAAATGGAGCTTTTGGCCGATAAAGGAAATGGGAACCATGCTTACATTGATAATATTCTGGAAGCCAAAAAAGTATTAGTGAACGAGTTTGGCGGAACGCTTTTTACCATCGCCAAGGATGTTAAAATTCAGGTAGAATTTAACCCTGCTACCGTACAGGCTTATCGTTTGATTGGTTATGAAAATAGAAAACTGAATGACGAAGATTTCAACAACGATAAAAAAGATGCGGGCGAATTAGGCGCTGGTCATACCGTTACGGCTTTATATGAAGTCATTCCAGTAGGGGTGAACAGCCAGTTCAAACCTTTGGACGACTTGAAATATCAGGATACAGAAGTGAAGAAGGCAACAGGCAATACCACAGACTTAATGACAGTGAAACTTCGATATAAAAAGCCTGATGGAGACACCAGTATTTTATTACAGCAAGTGATTAAAAATGAATCAGTGAAACTCAGTGACAGTTCTGAAAATTTCCGTTGGTCGGCTGCAGTAGCAGGTTTCGGAATGATGCTTCGCGATTCAGAATACAAAAACAACCTGACTTTCAATGCGGTCATCCGTTTGGCCAAAGGAGCGAAAGGACAAGATGCAGAAGGCTACCGCGCAGAATTCATCAGGTTGGTTGAAATGGCTGGACTGTTGTTCTAAAAACTCAATCGCTTGAAGGTTTCGCTAAGCAAAGACCTGTCAGGTTTCCAAAACCTGACAGGTCTTTTTGATTCTTCTCCAACTTCCTATTTATAGCCATGAACAGACAGCCGCATTGGTTTATCTCGTCCTTACAGGACTTTCTTGAATATAGAGTCTAGTTTCCTGAAGGGTTTCACCCTTCGTTTTGGTATTTCGCCCTTTCAGGGCTAAGACTAGCTGAATGCTTGTGCAAAATCCAAGCCCCATCGGGGCGGCATATTTGTAGCATAGAGAAACATATACGGTACATTAAGCCCCATCGGGGCGACCCATAGCGATTGTGTTATTTGCATTCCGGTTTTATGAAGGGGTATCGGTTCAAGGACAGAGTCCTTGAACAATAGGGGTCACAGGTTCGGAGAACCTGCGACAGGAGGAAAAATGAATGTTTGTGCAAAATCCAAGCCCCATCGGGGCGGCATATTTGTAGCATTGAGAAACATATACGTTACATTAAGCCCCAACGGGGCGACCCATAGCGATTGTGTTATTTGCATTCCGGTTTTATGAAGGGGTATC
>CAXBPM010000375.1:0-3900 GCA_963977345.1 uncultured Roseivirga sp. | reverse complement strand
GGTAATAACTAAGCATTCTGACGGCTGGAACAGCCTAGTCTGAATGCAGTGTTGAACCCTGAGAAATGTTCAGGGTACCCTTCGACAAGCTCAGGGACCAGTTTGTCAAGAACATGGTGTTGGGAACTTGGGTTACTATGGGGAATGATTTTCTTCTTTTACTTTTTTAGCGTTGGGAGATTGAGAAACTTACTGATTTTAAATTGTTCTTTGGCCTAGGGTTCCTTTTTTTAGTAGCTATTATTCAATAAGTAAAGGGTTTAGGAGGGAATTTGAGGCTGTTTTACTTTTTGGACATACCTGTCCCATTAAGCTAGCTGGCGCTTTTTATTTTGCTTCCTGATTTTGTTAAACCAGTTGGCTGTTGGTCAAAACATGCCACTGTATGCAGTTCCCCGGTTTTGCAACTAGGCACTTTCTGAGCAAGGAAGCAGGTTTACCCCCAACTTCTATCACCACCTGACCGATTTGAAGGCCGATATTGACTTTGTGTGTGGCCTTAAAAGCACTGGCCAGGATGCCATAATGCCTGATGCGGGTAAACCCTTTCGGCAGAATCCCGATTATCGGGACAAGTTATGAAGCATGCCTGAAATGGTTATTGATTTACGGAGCCTTTTGAGCTGAAAGTCATAGCCTGGTACATTTTCATAGGCTTTTTCAATGATAGCTTGCTTTTTTTTCATAGCTTAAAATGTTGAATATTAAGGATCAGTATATTATAAGAAGAAACGACAATAACTGCCGACTTCCCTGCCTTAGCAGGATTCGTTCAACACCGTGTATAATTCATTGCTAGTTATAGCCTACTTACGAAAGTCCTCGCGGACTTTCTATCTGTGATTTATTTGCTAACTTTAGTGCTTAAACACGCAACGAAATCATACACAATCACGTTGTGCTCCATGCTCGAAATAGCCGAAGAAACTATTGGATGTAAATAAAATATTAATTTGATACCAAATTAGGGTATTGTAAATTTGACCCATGAGCCCCGCTAGAACTGTCAGTCCAAACCAATTGCGAGATTATTCCTCCTTGTTCTCTAGGAGCGCTGTTAAAGAATGGATGAGCGGCAACTTAACATCCATTGATTTCAAGATTAAGAGATATGATGAAAACTGGTATTCAAAAACCAAAACAACCTACATTGATTATCTAAAGTTTGTTTACTCTGTTTTGGAAAATCAATATCAAAACGAATATATCCTCAAGAACTCATTTCTAAATGACTGGCTAATTATGGAGTTGGGTGAAAGTAACTCAGAACTCTACAGTGAATTTAGGATTGGTAGTGCAATTGCAGACTTGGTAATGTTTAATGGTACTTCTAGAGCTTTTGAAATCAAAACTGAGCTTGATTCTGATAAACGTCTTAATTCACAATTGGATCAATATCGAAAAGTATTCAATGAGATTTTTTTGATTGTCCCAGCTTCAAAGATTGAAGAGTATGAAACTTATGATAGCAGAATAGGCATCATTTGCTTTGATTTTTTGAGCCCCAAAAGGTTTCAAATAGTCCGATCAGCAGGCAGAAACACCCATATTGATGCCGAAGCACTTATGCATATTTTTCACACCAGTGAATACAAAGAAATTGTGACTCACCACTATGGTCAGTTACCGAAAGTCACCAGCTTTAACCAGTTTGAAGTATGTAAAGATTTAATAGCGAAAATTCCTCAGAATGAACTCAATCAACTTTTCATAAATAAAATGAAGAGCCGTGCTGGTAATTATGGCTTATCAGCACGTTATTACAAGGAGTTCAATCAGCTTAGTTTAGCATTACGCATGAATATGAAAAATAGAAACCAGCTATTTTCTATTTTAAAAACTCCTCTTAATGTTAATGTTTAGATTGTAATCATGTACTACCCACTACTTAGAGCCCGTCAATTCGAATTAATTACAATTCGCGAGTTGGTAGCTGAGAATGTTATTCAAGACGTTGTTACCCCAATTTTTGAACCAGTAAAGGAAACGCATAATAACCTTGAAATTGCATTTAATATATTTCGGCAAGGAACCCAATCCGCCTATCTGATTTTGAATCCTAGCATTGGAGAAATGGCAGGAGATGGAACACATTATCTGGATTACTTTCTTTCAAAGGAATCGGGAACGTACCTACCAGCCTTTAGATATAGAGGCAATGGGGATTACATTCAACAAACAATTGAAAATAACAATCTAGAGAACTGTATGATCATTTGTCAAAATGATGTGAATGCAAGCAGTGCAGATTTCAATCTGGTAGCAGAACTAACACAAGTAACTTCCTTTAATGTTGAAGATCCAGGTAGAAATCGAAGATTGAGCCGATACATCAACAGTTTAGATAAAACCTTCATTAGACTGGATGACCCTTTTGAAAAACAAATTAGAAATAGTGACTTTCTAACCATTCCAGAGCACTTATTTTCAGAAGAACATTTGTATTTTGACACGGAGGATAATTTCAATGGGTTTTCTGATTATACAGTCCTACCTAGTGAATATGTTGAGGGAGGAAGTACACCAAGAGCCGTAGTAATTCACCTTACTTACCTGCACGATCAAGATGAAATTTGGATTAGACACTTCACCTCTGACACTAATGACTCTATCGCCAACGTCCAAGGAAAATTTGCAGAAGCAGCTGCAAAAGCTGTTATCTTTTGTCGAGCTAACGGACTTTCGAATTCAGCTCTTGATGAACTGTTTGACCATTTCGATACACAGCATTACCCAGGACTTGGTACGGTAAAAAAGATTGCCATGAAGAATCACATTCTTGTTGTTGCAGGATATTTAAGAAACAGATAATATGCTCGTCTGTAAAAATTGTTTCTCAGATAAGGAGTTAAGAGCATTCATCGAATCTTTAGGTAAATCAGGTAATTGTGACGTTTGTGACTCAAAGAATATTGCCGTTATCGAACTTACCGAGCTTCTTGATTTCTTTCAAGAATTCCTTGAAAATTTCAGTAGAAGCGAAAATGGCTTTCCATTAAAGTCTAAAATACAAGAGAGCTGGAGTTTCTTTTCATCTCTTGGTGCTGCTTCAAAAATTCTTAACAATGTAATTGGGCAAATTAACACCGAGATTGAAAGCTCAAATGATCTTGTTAATTATAACGGTGAGATAACTTCAAATTATTCCTACTGGAATGAACTAAAGGAGATATTGAAAACCGAAAGAAGATTCATTCCTGATATTGAAACAATCAAGGAATTGGGTTGGGATGGTTTTTTTAATACCCAATATGAATTGACTCCAGATGTGAAGCTTTATCGGGCACGTGTTCATCACAAAAGTGGAATTAACGCCTATAATACTTTAGAAATGATGTGTCCCCCGCCTTCATTGACTAAAGGAGGAAGAGCAAATCCCACAGGAATACCTTTCTTGTATTTGAGCGATAATCCAGACACGGTGCTTTATGAAGTCAGAGCTTCTTACTTAGATGAATTAAGCATAGGAGAATTCCTCCTTAAAAGCGAAAAAAATGCCATAAGAATTGTTGACTTCACAGAGGACACCCCACTTTTTCAGCCAGACCAAAAAATTGAAACTACAATTAAATCAAGGTTATTAAGAGATCTAATTAGCAGAGACCTCTCGAAACCTATGAGGAGATATGATACGGAAGTAGACTATATTCCGACTCAGTTTATATGCGAATTCATAAAAACCTTTACTGGAGCAAGTGGAATTAGATTTAGTAGTTCATTGCACCCAGCAGGGAATAACGTTGTGATTTTTGACCAAGACATCATGGAATGTGTTAAGGTGACATTAAAAAAGGTAAGTCTAGTGAGCCTTGGATCGACAGATCTTAAATAAAAACACGAAAGCACAATAACTAAGCATTCTGACGGCTGGAACAGCCTAGTCTGAATGCAGTGTTGAAC
>CAXBPM010000374.1:0-3909 GCA_963977345.1 uncultured Roseivirga sp. | reverse complement strand
GAAAAGATTTTCGGTTTCTTTAGTGGGGGCGGGCGCAGCGGTTTTGGCGCAGTTGATTATTTAATATCTTCGCCCCGTGTATACACTAGGGATAAGTGCTTATTACCACGATTCGGCTGCCTGCCTGATACGTAATGGGTTAATTATGGCTGCGGCCCAAGAAGAACGATTTACTAGAATTAAACACGATCCTTCATTTCCGATACATTCCATTCAATTTTGTCTAGACTATTCCCAAATAACATTCAAAGATATTGATGAGATTGTTTTTTACGATAAGCCATTTCTAAAATTCGAACGAATTCTAGAGACTTTTTACGAGATCGCACCAAAGGGCATTAAACCCTTTGTAAAACACATCCCTGAATGGATTAAAGAGAAGATTTTCTTTAAAAAACTGCTCAAAGAAGGTCTAAAAGAGGTGGCTAGAGGTGATCATAAGCATTGTAAATTTTTGTTTTCAGAGCATCACCTTTCCCATGCCGCATGGGCTTATTTCACTTCTCAATTTGATGAGAGCGCTATACTAACCATTGATGGAGTGGGTGAATGGACTACCACCTCAATTTTTAGTGCAAAAGGCAATGAAATAACGGTAGAGAAAGAACTGCACTTCCCACATTCATTAGGTCTACTATATTCTTCTTTTACACAATTTCTTGGGTTTAAGGTGAACGATGGGGAATACAAAATGATGGGACTGGCTCCATACGGAGACAAACAAAGCGAAACGTATAAAGCCAGTAAAAAGAAAATCGAGACAGAATTAGTATACCTCCACCAAGATGGCTCCATTCAACTTAATATGGACTTCTTCGAATTCCTATTGGGTGAAAGGATGATTTCTTCTAAAAAATGGGAGACACTTTTTGGAATCCCTTTGAGAAATGAAAAGGACCCAATCGAACAAAAACATTGTGATTTTGCCTTAGCAGCTCAAGACATAACAGAAGAAGCTGTTCTGAATTTAGCTCGCGAAGCCCAAAAGGCCACCGGAATGAAAAACTTATGTCTTTCAGGTGGGGTTGCTTACAACTGTGTAGCCAACGGTCGGCTTTTGAAAGAGGGCATATTCGACAATATCTTTGTGCCACCAGCAGTTGGTGACTCAGGCAGTGCAGGCGGAGCTGCTCTAGCAGGTTATTACCTGCAAAACAAGGCTTTTAGAGCAAAAGAAGAGTTCTTAAAAAATAAAATTTCATTCTTAGGCCCCCAATACTCCAATCAGCAAATCCAAGCCTTCTTACTATCTAAAAACGTTGATTTTGAAAGAATTGACAACAAAGCTGCACTTTGTGAGAGAGCAGCCACCTTACTGGTAAATGGGGCTGTTGTCGGTTGGATGCAAGGTAGAATGGAATTTGGAGCAAGAGCACTCGGGGCAAGAAGTATAATAGCAAGTCCACAGGCTCCAGATATTCAGAGAACTGTAAATCAAAAGATAAAATTCAGAGAGTCGTTCCGCCCCTTTGCCCCTGTCATGCTTGAAGAAGATTTAGAAAATTATTTTAAGTCGTCTAAGGTCTCTCCTTATATGGGCTTAGTCACTCAGATTAAAGATGAGTTTCAAAAAGAGCTACCTGACAACTTTCAACAGCTTTCTATTCTAGAGAAAAGTAGAATTGAGAAATCCACTTTCCCAGGAATAACCCACGTTGATTATTCATCTCGCATCCAAACGGTAGACAAAGCCACGAACCCAAACTTCTGGCCGCTTCTAAATGCGTACAAAAACCTTACTGGAAATTCCTTATTGATCAACACCAGCTTCAATATAAAAGACGAGCCTATTGTATGCACGCCATCAGATGCTTATAACTGTTTTATGAAAACGGAAATGGATTATCTATTTTTAGGGGAATTCCTTTTAACTAAGAAAAAATAATATGTCAGTTCTAAGAGATCTATCAAAGTTCCTGATGCAACGTAAAAAATACTGGCTTATGCCAATTGTATTAGTACTGTTGCTCCTTGGTTTTCTTATTGTTTTCGGTGGCGGCTCAGCACTTTCTCCCTTTGTTTACTCACTATTTTAAAAAATTGAAAATACCCAAAATCAAACAATCAGTTGAAGCCATAGTTTTGGGGTTGGTTTCAGGACTCATTGCTATTTACTTAATCATTAAATGGAGAACCCATCAAGAGTTTCCTGTTTTGATCTATGCAGCGGTAAGCCTAGGCTTGATTTCAACGGTTTCACATCGTGCCGCTAATCTTATAGCTAAAGCATGGATGACTTTAGGCCATCTGATGGGGAAAGTTACCGGAGGAGTACTTCTTTCTATAGTGTACTTTTTTATTCTAACCCCTATATCCAAACTCCAAAAGCTATTTTCTAAAAGCATTAAATTCAAAAACCAACCGCAAACAAAAAAGTCCACTTGGCTTGAACGCAAGCACCAGTTTTCAAGAGATGATTTAACCGAATTGTGGTGAATTTTAAGCCCTTTCAGAAAAGAGGGTAAAAGTGATCACTTCGCTAATGATTGTCATTTGAGTGAAACAGGACAGAGACTATACAAAATGAAATAGACCTCCAGTACAAACCCGAAGCGTCAAGACTTTTGCCCTGATAAGCTATGAATTGAGGTTAAAAGTAGCTCCTCAATACGTTGACTTCATGGAACTTATTGAATTTTTATTTCACTTGAAAATAGCGTGATCAAAGCTTAACTTGTACTATCAATTCTTTAAATTAGGATTTAAACTAAGTTGAACTAATGCCTAAAAAAATTATTCGAGGGTTTTTTTTATCGATGTTGACAATCATGGTTTTCTATGCATGTACATCTGAACAGGAACCTTTACTTAATAATGAAAGCCTCAGTATTCGTCTTAGGTGGGTCCCAGGGACCGAAATTGATACTCAGCAGGAAGCTATTACTGGACTTTCATGGGCATTGTCTCAATTGGGTGCTATGCTCCCAACCGGAAGCCTTGAAAAGAGTGTTAAATGGCATGAAGAACACTTATTTGATCTTAATATATTAGAAGTTGGTTTAGCTCCCAATTCCCTCTTTCCATTTCATAGTATAATCCAACGATTGAAATCAAGTGAAGAATATGTACAAACTGGTGCCATTGACCTTGGGCGATTCATCATGTTAAGTCTCAATAGCCCTTATCATTATTATAAAATAGTAGCCATGCCGGAAACACTCGTAGAATTTAGGGGTCTCTATGTTTTCAATGGAGACCGTGTTGAAGTAGTAAATTCTTCTATTAGTATCTCTCATAGATTAATTGAAATTGCCGAGGCTAACTCTCCCTTGGATATCGCATTTGTAGCAGGAGAAACTGGAGAGGAGTTTATGGAGGGGTTCCCATTTGAAGCCAAGGAATTTGAAACATTAAGTGTGATGCCTAATGGACAATTACGCTATGGGATATATGGGCAAAATGGCAAATTAAAAGTGGCCGCTAGTAAAGACCTTACTATTGCAGGAAAACCAGCCAAATGCGTGTGGTGTCATGAAATTAATATTCAACCCCTTTTTCTAAACAACCCAGTGCTTGAAAACTCTCGATTCCTCACAGCAAAAGAATTTAACATGCGTCAACATGAGCAAATGATCTCGTTGACAGCGTATAGACTTTCTTTAAAAACGGAAATAGACTTTACACAGCTCCAAGATCATGAACGAGTTGAAGAACTATATGAAGAATTTATGGAGCCGACCATAGAACGACTTATGATCGAGTGGCAGATGAGTGAAATGACTATCGCACAATTGTTGGCAGGAGTACCAAAACATGAGCATCATGAGTTTGGAATGGTGTATTACAGGAAAGACGTTGATGGACTTGGCCCCTACGCGATTATTAGAGTTTCAGATTCTGCAAGAGAGCCCTCTAGTTTTGATCCTAATTTCTTTTGAGTCCAAAAATGTAACTTTTCCCTCCTCCGAT
>CAXBPM010000373.1:0-3926 GCA_963977345.1 uncultured Roseivirga sp. | reverse complement strand
GTTACAGCACCAGAATGCGAGGCGAGGGTTTGATGGTGCAATCCATCAACCGACTGTTTGAGCTTTCTAAAGCCAAGTACTTTCAAAGTGCTGAGCCAAGGCCTAAGCTTCGCACCGACTTATTTGTGAAAACCAACAAAGGGCAGATGGGGTTGTTTTAGGAAGGGTTTGGCTATAGTGGCCTTGTTTACTGAAAGTCGCTATGAGATATTCCCATTGGGACTCTCTACCTAATTTTTTCGCCATTAAGAAGTTTCACTAAGTCTGATTTTGTATCTGAGTTAGGTTCTATTTCCTTAAGCTTATTTAATTCTGTTTTAATTTCTTCACTCCAATTGCTGGAAGACCAAGATTCAAGAGTTCTTAAAGTCATATTTCTATTTCTTATTACAGGACTTTTTAATCCTGCTAATATTATTTCTTCACCAACGGTCGGATGACTTTCAAGATATGTAATCATGAAATCCAGAGATTGATGCTTCTGCCAATCAGGCCCGACTCCCATCGAATCTTTGGGTCCAGTTGAAATTTCTTCTATTGGAATCAAACTCATTGCCATGTCAACTATTCTCTGCGGGTTTTCAGATTTCATATAGGTAGTAATATCATACCAAGACATACTCTCGAAAGGATATTTACCCAGCCTTTTCCATAAGGCGTCAGAAATGTCCAATTCAAGTTTTTCGGCTGCCTTTTTACCATTCCAAAACTCCACATTGTCAGAACTATCTAAAGCCACAACTACTTCCGAAGTCCAATCCTTAGAGGTGAGTATCTGGTTAATGTCAATTAAGGAATCCGATAGATCGTTTTCATTCCAAGTTTTAAGAATTTCGTTTTCTTCTGGCGATTCTTCCAAATAATCTTTGACTCTGTGGAGAGTAACAAAATCAGCAATTTTAAGAGGTTTAGATTTTGAATGTCTAATGTAATTTTGAATTACTTCCTCAGCATCATTATAACCAGACATCCCTTCTGCAGCACCTTCATCCATTAAAGCCACTATTATTTCTCCTGCAGAATCAAATAAACTTTGATCGATCGATTCTCTTGAAAGTTTTTGATTAAGATTTCCATTAATAGCACAAGTAAGGGCTAGGTACTCATACATTACGCTGTTTTTATATCCTTCAAGAACAAGCCAGTCTATTATCTCTTTTGGCAATTCCATTTCTGCGAGTCTATCAACAAGCTGTATTTTACCCCAACCGTCAACACGCTTAGCGAGTTGCCATAAATCATCAACCAAATTATCGGATAAATTAGACAATGCAACAGTTGAAAAAACCGTGAATTCATCATGAAGTCCCAAAATTTTTAAGTCTTCAATTGGCCTTTTATTTTGGCACAAGCCGAGAATGGCAATTCCGAATTTTACGGAGCTGCGGTTATTTGTTTTAGTGGCAAGCTTATTAGAAAAGCTAAATAGATATGGCTCAACTGATATAGAAGATTGAACTAGCTTTTCTAAAAACTGATCTATAATACCAATTACACTTTCATTTTCGGTTACCTCTCTATAAAAATCAGACTTACTTTGCTCATCTCCATTTTTGGCTACCTGTGTGATTAACTTTACAAGCTCTTTAACCCTAGTTTTGGATACCTCCGAACCGTCTACCCCAAACATTGCATCAGCTAAACCTGGCGCAAATTTGATTTCATTATCCGCCTTTTTTTCATCAGGCAGTATTTGAGCCGACTCTTTAAGTGAGCCCTCTGTGTCAATGTTTTTCTTCAAAAACTCAAGAATTGAATCACTGGTCTCCCATTGAATTATTTCGTTTGATTTTCTATCGCTAAATATGTCTTTAATCCAGTCTATCATTTCTGATTTCTATTTTATGAAAAACAATGTCCTGATTTTAGGCAGTATCCCCACGGGCATTGCTAATGAGCGTTGCCGTAGCTAGCTTTCATTTTCTTTTATCAATTACTGTTGGATTCAGAACGTCTTCCAAATTTCCCTTAGTCAATAAATCTTCAATTGTTCTTTCTATACAATCTCTCGTCAATTCTTTTACGAACAGGTCTGGGGGAACTTGATAGTGTCCATTCAAGCTTTCACCTTTTTCCATATCCAGCTTAATCGAAGTCTCCAGAAATTTATACGTCCACACATTTATTCCATAGTGTCTTCCGTCAGGTAAATCCACGTGAATATTTGCAAAATCATTGTCAATGTCCCAGTTCCCTGAGTCAATTTCTTCGAATTCTAACCACAGTTTAAACGCTTTCATTTCTCAATCCCATTTCATCATATCCGAAATTGTGAGTGGACATAACAGAATTACTATCAATTATTTGTAGTCATGTAGTAAAGTGCTCCAAGTACGATAACTGACGGAATGATCCATGTCAATTTAGCCCTATTTGACGCTGAGGATACTAATATAAGAATTCCTCCGAAGACAATTGAGATAGCGCCAATCTTATGTAGATAGGGTATTATAATCAGAATGATTCCAATTACTACCCCAATTCTTCCATATTTAAATTCGTTCCGGCTCATTATATATCAGTCATAAACATAACCACTACCCATAAATATATCGAATTTTATAACTGTAAACCCTAAACAAAAGAACCGCACCCTTTCGAGCGCGGTTCTTGGTTTCAGTATTGGTGGATCAATTACTTCTTACTATTGATCGCAGCGTTTTCTGGTTTGGTTTTCTCGGTTACATTAACAAGGTGGGATGTTTTTATCCGCCATTTATCCGCCATTTACTGTTTTTATACGCCATCGGAACGCTTTACATATCAACCCTCAAACAGAACAACCGAACCTTTCAATCGCAGTGCTTGGTTTTCTTAGTTCACGCTTATAATCTGGACTGGTGAGCACTAGGGATACAGGCGTATCTTGTCAATGCGACATTCTGAATTTCCCTTTACCCAACTTTACCCCGTTCTATCATTTTGGTGACGCCAACGAAATGATCTGACTCTACCTCCCTTGAGTTTTCACGGATGAGTATATAGAAACTCCGAGATCAAACAGAAATTCATAAATTGTAAGTTGACATCTCATTTTTAGCTTATGAACAAATGTATTCCCCCCAAGTCCGAGCGTCTGGCTTTGACTTTCGTGTCTAAGGCTTCCGCGAGACGCGAATACCAGTGGGTTGTAAATCAGCCACCTAGCCAAATAGAAATTTACTTCTTTCAGTTTTTGCCTTTTTAATCGTATTCCGAACTTCTTCTAGATTACCTACCAAAAAAAAATCTTTGATTTCATTATAGTAGCGCTTTAAAAAGTCGACACTTTTACCATCGAGCATTTCATCAAATCCTTGAGCACCCAATAAAATATGCCTGATTAAACCAATAGACGTCCACTCTGAAAGTTTCATTTGTGAAGCTTTTATATCTATAAAAAACTGCCCTCTGTCTTTGGTCGTTTTGATATCCAACTCACCATTTGAAAGTATCAATTGGCAGTTCACATTAGGTTGGTCATTTTGTGCAGATTCACTTACTATTGCAAAATCTTCTTGATTGAAAAGGAACCCCAATCTCTCCTTCATTTCTAATATAAAACTATCCATTCGGTCTTATAATTTTAAAGCGCACTAACAATACAGTACAATAAGCTTCTTGAAAAGATAGAAAAGAATTACCTATTTCTATTCATTCGTGAGTATACACCTAAACACTAGTTAAAATCTGCTAGCGAATTCATCATTTAGCTTCAAAACGATCTAGGTCTTTGCATATGCAAAGGAATTCTCTGGGCTCAAATAAACAAAAATCTCTAAATTGAAATCCGACATCTCATTTTTAGCTTATGAACAAAGCCATTTTTTCACTTCTAAGCCTATTGCTTGTTTTTTCCTGCGCTACAGAAAAACTAGAATACGAAGAGCCAGAAGTTTCATTGGAAGCTTATCAAATTGAAGAAGGCTTTGAGCTGCAAGTGGTCG
>CAXBPM010000372.1:0-3934 GCA_963977345.1 uncultured Roseivirga sp. | reverse complement strand
CGTTTGGTGTGTAAATCGTAGGGTAAGGTGCGGAAACATACGATAACAGAATCTAGCCCAGGATATGAAATACTGATGGTGTTGGTATTCAGTTGGAAATCGAATGGGATATTCTGCCCCTCCAATTGCGCCACTTTTATGGATTCAGGAATGGCGGTAAGAGAATCCAGCACGATGGGCGTACCATCAGTTTTCACCCATTTGCATTGTTCTTCCGTTTGGGCGAATAACGCTGGCCCAAAGAGAATTAAGTAAATACAAATGAATAATCCACGCAACACAGTTAATCGCTTAATGGAATCTCTAAGAAGAATGTGGTGCCTTCGTTGGCCACGGTCTCGAACCATATACTCCCTCCTGCATGTTCTACCCCACGTTTGGCAATGGCCAAACCAATTCCAGAGCCTTCTACCTTTGTGCTAAATTTAGGGATAAAAATCTTGTCTTGAATTTCCTCTGGAATCCCGAAACCATTGTCCTTCACACTAATGATGGCTTTAGAGTGCGTTTCTTCCAAACTAATTTCCAGCTTAGGCACACGTCCTTCTGGCATGGCTTGTAGCGCATTCAGGATGAGGTTATTGAAAATCCTGCCTAACAAATTAGCATCTCCTTCAACCCAAACTGGATTTCGAGGAATATTCGGTGTGATTTGTACTTCATCATCGGCATTGAACAAACGCACTACTTTACGTAATGAGTCGGCCAAATCAAGCCTTTCATTTCTCGGAACAGGCATTTTAGCGAAAGAAGAAAACGAAGTGGCTATGTCGCTCAGGGATTCGACTTGGTTCAAAATACTATCGATTGGTTTATTGAAATCTTGATCCAACCCTTTACCCTCAGTGAGCAGTCTTTTAAGGTGCTGTAGTTTGAGTTTCATCGGAGTGAGCGGGTTCTTTATCTCATGCGCTACTTGTTGGGCCATTTCACGCCATGCACTTTCCTTTTCGCTCATGGCCAATTCCTTTTTACTTCGTTCCAAGTTCACCAACATGCGATTGTACTCGCGCACCATCAGACCAATTTCATCTTCGGCACTCCATTCCAAAGGCTCATTAATATTTGAGAAAGTAGTGGCTTTGATTCTTTTAGTAAGGTAAGTAAAGGGGTAAGTAATGATTTTTGACGCCAAAAATGACAGCAATACAAACACGATAAAGATGAAAGTAAATGAATTTAGAATATTAGAAATAATGTCGGTTTGTTGCCGCTTGAGCTGTGTTTGCGACTCGAAGAAGGGCATGCTCAGAATGCCCAATAGTTCATTGTTCTGTGACTGAATACCCACATAAGTCGATTGATATTCCAGTCCCCCAACGCTTTCAGTATAGAGCCTTTCACTGGATCTGTTCTCACTAATTTCGGCCATTGCCCTTGGGTTCACAAAAGTAGAGAGTAACTGATTTTCGAAAATCATTCTCTGATTGGTCGCGACAAGTACTCCTTTGTCATTGAATAGGTTAATATCGGCCCTAGAATACTGACTGATTTCTCCCACCCTATTTTCCAAGGTCTCGTTATTTTCGCTTTGACTGTCTAGAAACTCCTTTAGCGTAATGGTCAAGTTTGATCCCGCACTTTCGGCCACCTCCAGATAATTCTCTTCAATATTCTTTCTTACCGTTTCATTCACCAACCTGAGCACCACGATACTTACAATAATCAGCGGAAGAAAGAACGCGAAATTGAGCAGGATTTGAACTTTGGCCGCAATGGTCACCGTTCGTTTTTTTAGGTTATGGAACAAGGCACTTGCGAGGAAGACCAGAATGATCATTCCTACAATAAAGAGGAAGAACAGAGAGAAATTGGTGATAATAAAACGCGTAGGATAAACAGGACTACTGATGATAAAGTACTCGGTGGCATCTCGTCCTTGCACTGCCAAATGCGTATAGCCGTTCGCCAAGAGCCCCTTCCCAAATAACTCAGGATTACCTTTCCATTCGCTGGGGAAGTCTTTAGCGTAGTTGAAATCACCTACGCTACTGGCCATTACTCCGTTTTGAAAAAGGGCATAATCGAAATGACCGTTATCTGCCACGGTACTACTCTCGTCAAAAAGTAAGCGGGGAAGAATACTGTTATTGAGTTGTTCCTTTTTCACCAAATGGATTATGATGCGGCCAACAACGGTGTTGTATCGCTCAATGTCCATAAACACATAGTAGTGATTGGATATGGTAGGATATCGAAAACTCAAAAAGTAAACCCCTTCTTGGTCGGTTCTATATTGGTCTTGACTATACAAACTGTAAGAGGAATAGTCATTGCTCTCGGTGTTGTTGATTGGCCGCCCAGAACCATTGAAAAGCATAATTTCGATATCATATTTATCGAAATACTCACCTAGGTATGACCTCCTGATTCTTTGTCGGATTAACTGTTTTGGTGAAAACACACTCGAAATATTGGTTTGAATAAGAATATCGTCTTCAATCTTCTTTTTCGCCTCGCCTAATAAATACTCTGCTGTTTCATCCTTGTTCGTCAGCAATTCAGTGGCAATACTCACTTTATCTTGCCTGTCTACTTTCTTAATATCTTCTCCCAAAACCAAGGTACTCACCAATGCCACAGCAAAAGATGCTGTAAAGAAATAGAGGAAGGTATTATAACTAAGTCTTTTAATTTCAGCAGGGAATTTCAGCCTTACAATGAATGCCAAATAGATGATATAGATGACCAAATAGGTGAATAGGCTTTCCTTTAAAAGCCAGCCCAGTACGAATGAAGCAAGTAAAACGATGGCTAACCCTATTTGGAAAGGAGTTTTGTTTTTGAGGTTTATAAATCTCGTAGCAGCCAGCTGGGTCAGTAAAAAGAACATCACCCCTTGTACAAAAATCACAAAGTAGTTAATGAGTTTATAGATAGTTAAGTTGTTGTCTTTGGCAATATCAAGCTTCCATTGGGAATTGCTGAGCATAGAATGGAGCTCGTAAGTCAGGTAATAGAAAGAGAACATCGATAATGCCAGAATTCCGAAGAATTTCCAGTCATAGCTTGTGTTCTCATTTCGGTTATGAAAACTTAAAAACCCATACACCACTATCACCAAAAGGCTGATCTGATTGAGAAGTAAATCTCCCAGTGACGGCTCCGTATAACTGGCAGCAAAATGCAATGGGTCGAATAGACCGTAAGCCCGCACGCTGTAAGGCAACTCATAACGAATCATCAGTACCCTTAAAATAAAGAACATGAGCGCTAGTAAGCCCAAAGCATACATTGGTTTACCCCTGTCGTTGAGCAGAGCAGAATAGAAAAAGGCAGAGCGCACATAGAAAAATATGCTGAGTGCGAACATTAAGATAATGATGGTAGAGTAAACAGGGTAATCTATTTTCATTAAATCTGTTCCTGAAAATGAAAAAAGGTAAACGCCCTGCTGAGATGAAATTTGATTCTTTTCTGGCAGCCCCTCGTCTGAACTTAGGTTATAATTTGATTTACCAAAGATCTTCTCATTGAGACCCGTATTTGCAAAACTCTCTGTTATTGGAACATCAGATTTGAGGGGAAGAAAACCATAGATTTCGACAATTCGATTTTGCGCACTATTGATTGTGGTCTTTTTAACGATGAACTTATCGTTTCCTATTTCTAAGTAGCGGTATTGATATAAGCCTTCTAGCGTGCCATGTTTAGGAACAAAGCGATTAGTGGACCAATAGATCACTTCTCCATCCTCATAAATGAAAACGGAGAATTCTTCACTTACTTCTAGGCGATTAAAGAGCCGACTTAAGTCAACAATGGCATCGCTTTCAACAGACTTTACTTCTTGATCTAAAACTAAAAGTTGCGCCTTTATATTCGCAGAAATGGTCTCCTGAGGTTCTACTCGCCTTTTTCTATCCGAAAAAATAAGTTCATCGATGATCAGCGTTAAGGCCAATAAACCAATACACAGGAGAAAGTACCTATG
>CAXBPM010000371.1:0-3945 GCA_963977345.1 uncultured Roseivirga sp. | reverse complement strand
AGTTTCGGTTTCAACTCACCCAACCTCAAACCAGACGGACGATTACTTAATCCAGATTTAGCAGGCGGAGCTTTGTACGATGTTGGCGTTTACCCACTCACCATAGTTTCAGATGTTTTTGGCTGGCAGCCCGACAGCTTCAGTGCACAGGCTGTACTTTCAGAAACTGGTATTGACCAGAGCATTCAAGTTCAACTTTCTTACGAAGGCGGAAAAATGGCGCAGGTGTTTGGAAGCATCACGATGAACACCAATAAAGAAGCCTGTATTTACGGTGCTGAAGGATTTATCAAGCTTCCTCTTTTCTGGAAAGCCGAAAACTTTGAGGTACACAAGGACGATAGTATTGAAAAAGTAGAACTTCCTTTTAAAAGCACGGGTTATGTTCATGAAATAGAGGAAGTAGCCAAATGCATAAAAGAAGGCAAAAAAGAGTCTCCCTTGTTCAATCTTAACGATAGCTTAATGAGTGGAAATTTGGTAGAACGTATTCTATCATCAATCTTTAACCAACCATAAAAAAATCACTATGCCCCAAGGATTTCTAATAGACCAAGATGGAGTTATATATGTCGAAAACAGAATGATTCCGGGTGCTGACAAGTTCGTAGAAATGCTTCAGAAGGAAAATATCCCCTTCACTTTTATGACCAATAACAGCCAACGAAGTCCTTTGGACGCTGTCCGAAAATTAGAAAAGCTGGGAATTCATGTGGAGGAGAAAAACATTTACACCAGTGCCATGGCTACCGCTCATTTTATGGGGCAGCAGTTCCCGAACGGAACGGCCTATGTATTGGGAGAGGGTGGTTTGATTTCAAGTTTACATGAACATGGGTTTACCTTGGTTCAAAACGACCCTGACTTTGTGGTAGTGGGTGAGGGCATCAACTTCACTTTGGAAATGGTAAGAAAAGCGATTGATTTTATTCTAGGGGGCTCCAAATTTATTGCCACTAACCTTGACCCTTCTCCTAGAAAAACGGGTTGGAACAACTTAGGCATCGCTAGTATTGTGGCTATGATTGAAGCGGCAACAGGCAAAGTAGCTTTTACCGTAGGCAAGCCTAGCCCGGTAATGATGCGCCAAGCGCGTAAGCACATTGGCTTGGCTACAGATGAGGTAACCGTAATTGGAGACACACTAGCCACCGACATTCAAGGCGGAGTTCAAGTGGGTTATAACACCATCCTTACTTTATCAGGGATGTCAAAAAAAGAGGACTTAAACGATTTCCCGTTTAAGCCCGATATGGTTGTTAATTCTATTGCCGACATCAAATTACCACTTCCTTGGTGGAAATAGCCGTTCTGAAATTTATCCAGGCATAATCATTAATGGCATCGGTATATCCATGACCATACGTTTGGTTTCACTACCGCGGGCAATTCTGTCAAGGAAGCTATGATGGCGTGAAATCATTACGAGTAAATCGATATTATCTTCTTTGGCAAAGCTCAATAGACCTTCTTCTACATCGTAGTCTCTTTTGAAGTGAAAAGAGTGATTCACCTTTTTTAAATACTTCTCTAAGCTTTTAGCGATTTCAATTTCATTATGCTCCAAGTTCTTATCCTGATCGATATGGATTATGGATAAATGAGCAAAAAATGCTTTAGCTAAAGCAATCGCGGGTTCAATGGTTTGTGCCACAGGTGTGTGCTTATAATCACCCGACATTGCAATTCTTTTCATTTTGGTAATGTCCGCATCTTCTGGCAGCGCAATTACTGGGCAGTCAACATTTTTAATTACCGTATGGGCATTGCTTCCCATAAATGCTCTCTTTAAACCAGAAGCGCCATGAGTGCCCATAATGACAAATGCAGTATCGTGCTTTTCAAGCACATCATTTAAACCATTCAAGAGCAAACCGGCCGTCACTTCCGTGCTGTATTCTACTCGATCAAGTTCTGGCATTTTTTTCACAAAACTTGCCATGCTTGACTCAGACGCCTTTTGTAAATCATCTATCATAGAGCCTACCATTATGGGGGTTCCATCTGTGGTGGCCATTGGCAACATAAAAGAATGAAGTAAAACCAACTCCATGTTCATGCGTTCGGCTACGACAATAGCATTGGTTAAAGCATTTTTAGAACAGTCGGAGAAATCTATAGGAACAATAATCTTTTTCATAACAATGTCTTTTTATAGTTAACACGCTTATTATTAAATCGTTTTAAAAATCTAGAACTGCTCACCTCAAATTTAAATTACAAGCCTTCTAGATTTCATATCCAAGGTATGTTGGTATCTTTAACTTTGGCCTGACAGGCATCAGTAACAAATATGATCCTCGTCATCATTTTAGCAACGCATGGAGATTCATTTCTTAGACCTTAAACGGCAATACCTTTCCATAAAACCGGAAGTCGATGCTGCGATTCAATCTGTGATTGACGAACATCGTTTTGTTGGTGGAGAAGTGGTTTCAAATTTTGAAAAAGCCTTTGCCAAAGTCCATAAAGTGAAGCATTGCATTGGGCTAGGCAATGCCACGGATGCCCTTTTTGTTATTCTGAAATCTTTAGGAATAGGGAATGGAGACGAAGTAATTGTTCCAGCCCACGGTTGGCTCTCTGCTGCCGAAATGGTAGCACTCAGTGGTGCGACACCTGTGTTTGCCGATGTTGAACTACAGCGGTTTGGTATAGACCCTAAAAGTGTAGAAGAGAAGATTACAGCGCGAACGAAAGCGATTATCCCCATTCATCTGTATGGACAAATCTGTGAGATTGAAGCTTTAGCCGTGCTCGCAAAAAAACATAATCTGTACTTGATAGAAGATGCCGCTCAAGCGCACTTTGCAGAGAAGAGTGAGAGAATGGCAGGCAGTTGGGGCATTGCATCGGCTTTCAGTTTTTACCCAAGTAAAATTCTCGGAGCCTTTGGTGATGGCGGTGCAATACTCACCAATGATGATACTTTTGCAAAGCAGTGCCGAATGTTTGCCAATCATGGCGGCCTTTCCAAGAACGACCATCAGGTAAAAGGCATTAACAGTAGGCTTGATACGCTTCATGCCGCTGTGCTCAATGTAAAACTCAATCATGTTGAGAAGTGGATTGAAGCTAGAAACAGAATTGCCAAAAGGTATTCAGAAGCATTCGAAGCTATTGAGGGAATTATCAGCCCAAAAGTAAATGAAAGTGAGACGCACAATTTTCATATTTACTGCATTCGCACTAAAAAAAGAGATGCACTAAAAGCACATTTGCAGAATGCCGGAATTTCGACTGAAATCCATTATCCGTTGGCCAGTCCATTGACTCCGGCCTTTAATTCGAATGTAAGGCCTGAAGATTTCCCCAACAGTTTTCAACTTCAAAATGAAGTGCTTTCATTGCCCATTTACCCAGAATTAACAGAGGCTGAAATTGGGGGTGTTATTGAAAAAGTTAGGGAATTCAATTGGTAGGCTAAAAAATGGATACCCTTTCGGGCATCCTCATAAATTTCTAAAATTCCATCGGCACTTCAATGACTAGCACTTCAGCATAAGATTTTGCCTTAATATCGAAGCTGTTGGTCTCGGTAACCGCCACGGCATCTCGTGTGTCTAGCTTTTCATTGGCGGCAATAAGCTCACCGTTCAAAACGAAGACATAAACTCCATTTCCTGGATGTTTTACCTCATAAGTTAATTTTGTGCCTGCGTCTAAATTGGCCAAACTGAACTCAGCATCTTGATTAATCCAAAGTGCATCGCCTCCGTTCGGAGAGACCACCGTTTGAAATTTGTTCATGCGGTCTTCAGCCAAATAGGCCTTCTGCTCATACCTCGGCTCAATGTTTCTTTCCTTCGGGAAAACCCAAATCTGAAGAAGATGAACAGCCTCATCTTTATTATGGTTGAATTCTGAATGTTGAATTCCTGTTCCAGCCGACATGATTTGAACATCGCCCTGACGAATTACTTCATTGCGGCCAGTGCTGTCTTT
>CAXBPM010000370.1:0-3947 GCA_963977345.1 uncultured Roseivirga sp. | reverse complement strand
CTTCTGAATTGGTGATTGTAATAATTTTGGAAAAAGGAATGTTATGAAGTTGGTGGACTCTTTTCGCCATTTCTTCAACCACAACAATCACCTTGTCGGCTGATTGAGCCATGTTTCTTTCATACTTCAACCATTTATCAAAGCCGAAAAACATGGTGTTCTTTAAACGGATAAGTGGATTTTTTTTCCATTTGAACCAAACCTTCAAAGCTTCAGGGTAATTCTCATGGAAGTCCAAAACTACTTTTACATCCATTTTCTTTTTAAGCTGTATTGCTGTTTTTGCCAAGGGCAAGTCATGAACATGGATGGCATCAAATTGCTCTCTGTTGTGCAGCCAATATAGTTTTTTGTAGAATATGGGCTGAAAAAAACTAAAGAATACTAGAAGTACATCCCAAATCCCTCTCCAGAAAAAGGTTTGAGCCATTGGAATCCTGTGGACTTTAATTCCATTCACCATTTCAGTTTTTAACTCACTCTTTCTTTGAAGGCATATCAGGTGAATTTCAAACCCAGAATCTATTAGTGAAGACACTTCTTTGGTTACTCGAATGTCATTCGGGTAAAATTCATGAAGAAGCATACAGATTTTTTTGCCCATAGCTTCAAATTTAGGATTGAATTTTTGATTATGAGAGATGAGGTCGTTTTTTTACATAAATTTCCGCCATGCATATTACTCTCATCGCTGGTGCTAGACCCAATTTTGTTAAAATATCACCCATTATTCATGCTATCCAAGCACATAATAGATCAAATAGCCCTCGAATAGAGTATGCATTAGTGCACACAGGACAGCATTATGATAAGCAAATGAGTGATTCATTTTTTGACGATCTCAAAATCCCTACGCCAGATGTGAATTTGAATGTAGGTTCTCACTCTCATGCCGAACAGACCGCTAGAATTATGGTGGCCTTTGAGGCTTACTTGGTATCACATGCTACTAATTGTGTATTGGTTGTTGGAGATGTCAATTCTACTATGGCCTGTGCGATTGTAGCTAAGAAAATGAATATTAAAGTGGTGCATGTTGAAGGCGGACTTAGGTCAGGTGACATGACCATGCCAGAGGAAATCAATAGACTGGTTACGGATTCAATTTCAGATTATTTTTTCACTACCAGTGAGATTGCCAACGGACATTTAAGGAGAGAAGGAGTAAACGATGATCGCATCGTTCTGGTAGGAAATACTATGATCGATAGTTTGGTGGGCTCCTTAGGTGAGATTAAAAGGCCAGAAAGCACCTCTGGATTAGACTTAAATGACTATTACCTTCTTACACTACATCGCCCGTCCAATGTGGATCAGCAGAATGGACTATTAAGTTTGCTTCATACTGTTGATGAACTTGCTAATGGTAGGAAAATAATATTTCCAATTCACCCTCGAACTGCAGCGCAAATAGGTGATCAGGGGATTTTCAAGAACTTTCATTTCGTACCCCCTTTACCTTATTTAGAATTTCTTTTTTTAATGAAGGGGGCGAGTGCCGTAATTACAGACTCCGGAGGTATACAAGAGGAAACTACTTATTTGAAAGTGCCCTGCCTTACATTAAGGCCAAATACCGAAAGGCCAGAAACGATTGAGATCGGGAGTAACCAACTCATTGGGGACGATATGGATGCATTGGCCAAAGCCCTCATTCAAATCCAGTCAAACAAATGGAAACAAAGCGATATTCCTCCGTTATGGGACGGGAGGGCTTCTGAAAGAATAGTACAACAGCTGGTTAAATTATTGGGCTAGTTTTTTAGGTCTTAAACTCCAGTATACTGTTCCCAAAAACATCAACACCACCAAAATCGAGAAGATCCGCATCACGATTTTTCCTGTGCTATAGATCGCGGGTTTGAATTCAAAAACTATTTCATGATTCCCTGCAGGGATTTCCAATGCACGAAGCACATAATTAGCGCGAAGCATTTCTACTGGCTGGCCATCAATGGTTACTTTAAAGCCTTTTGGGTAATAGATTTCAGAGAATACGCCAAAGCCATCTCCCGAATTCTGACTGTTATATTTCCAATAACCAGGGTGATAGTCTACAAGTTCGATTTCTCCAGTTGTGCTTAAGTTCGTTGCTTTTAAGTCGAATTCAGAAGTGTTGACGACTGCTTCCGTTTTAGTGTCGAGGTCATTGATTGAGTTAAATTCACCATCAGGAGAATCTACTTTGACTAAGTTGTCTACAAACCAAGCGGCACCATTGGCTGCATTGTTTGTTAACACGCCTTGAGGAGATGAAGGATCAATAATAAGATAATGGGTATTCAACATATTCAATACGCCAAAACCTCCAATATCAGTATTGCCGCTTTTAATGTTTTGGCTTAGTCCCTGCATTTCAGGAAAGATGTTTTTGTCGATTAACTCTTGATATCTTCTCAAACGTGCCCCATGATATCCATTTATAGTATGGTGGTGGTAAGACGACTGAGCACCGTAAAAGGAGGAGTTGAGGTTCAGTACACGATCGCCTAAACTTTCATTTTGTTTAATGTATCTGTCTGCATTGCTTTCTGTAAAGAACTGCGCCCTTGGTGATTTAGTAAAGTTGGCTTCTCCAATAAATCGGCCAGCGACCAAGCTTACATCTAGAGTGCCAAGCAAAATCATTAGGGTAAAAGCCATTGGCTTTCCTAGTTTTTTGATGGAGTATAAAAAGTAAGTGCCTGCAAAAAGCGCAATAAAAATAAAGGCACGGAATGCATCACTTCGGAATAAATCCTTGCGGTCTTCTTTCAGTGCATTGGCATATTCTACAGGTAGCTGTCCATCAAAGAGCGAACCGAAACCTAACACTCCCGGAATGACAGCCAATAGCAAGGCTAAACCTCCTGTGGCGCCCAAAGCAATCCATAATTTCTTTTGTTGTGCTTTATTCAGTTTTTGGTCTATCACCTTTTCTAAGCCCAACATGCCTAAGAAGATAAT
This sequence comes from uncultured Roseivirga sp., assembly GCA_963977345.1. GTDB lineage: Bacteria > Bacteroidota > Bacteroidia > Cytophagales > Cyclobacteriaceae > Roseivirga. The sequence goes on along the minus strand of CAXBPM010000370.1, from coordinate 1,001 downwards.
ACCGAAAATGGGCATCATAATCGTGAAACTCACCGATCTGAACTTGTTATAGCCAGGGAAGTAATCGAAGAGAAAATAATTGAGGCTAGGCAGGTTTCGTCCGTAGCTCATTAAAATTCCCAAAATGGAAATGGTCACTAGCCAAATCACATATCTTCTTTCCACAAAGAACATCCCCACTACACAAAGGAATACCATAATAGCACCAGCGTAATATGTAGTTGGTGATTCATTGCCCCAATAGGTTCTGAGTTGTGGAAGTGTTTGTCTTACTTGAGCTTCTGTAGCGCCCGCTTTTCGTAAAACATCTGCACTTTTAGAGTCGGTTCCTAACTGATCATTTCCACCTAAAGCATTTGGAATAAATAAGGTGAAGGGGTCGGCAAGACCATTGCTGTATTGGAAGGCGTAAGTTTTAGATAAGCCATCTTCATTTAAATCTTGATCGGTTTGCTCTGTTAGTTCAGACGCACCACGGTTTGAATATTTCCCATACTCATAAGTCGCATAGAATTCGCCAAAGAAAGTGCCTACGGCTAAAACGGCCGCCAATACTAGTAATCCCAAACGTTGAGCAAAAGGCTTTAACTCTCCTTGTTTTGCAGCATGGATAAGTTGTAGTAGACCGTAAATGGCCACAATAAAAGCCAAGTAATAAGTAATTTGGAGGTGGTTTACCCGCATTTGCATGGCCAAAGCCAAAGAGGTAAGACTAAAGCCCAACCATTTATTTCTGGTGAAGCAGAGGTGGATTCCACCCATGACCAAAGGCATGAGCGATACCGCTGAAATTCGAGCGTTGTGCCCAGCTGTTATGCCTATAATGTTATAAGAAGAAAGTGCAAAAGTGACTGCGCCAATAATGGCCAAATAGGGCCTCACTTTAAAGCATAATAACATGATGTAGAAAGAAATCATCGAAACGAAGATGATTCTAACCGGGTGAGGCAGTCCAAAACTGATGACCGCATGCATGGTTTTGATCAACTCATTCCCCCATT
>CAXBPM010000369.1:0-3955 GCA_963977345.1 uncultured Roseivirga sp. | reverse complement strand
AAATACCACATTCCCTAGCTCACCATTTACAGACGGAGGCGCTATGAAAAACTGATTCCTTCTAAAGACCTCAGAAAAGTAATACCCTATAAATGAAGTAATCGATCCTGTATAGGTTTTTGAGTCCTCATCATAAAGGAGTGTTAAAGGTGTTCCGCTTCCGATTGGGTTTGACCCATCTTGCTGGATGGCTCTAAAATTTTCACCATCTCTAATCACTCTATTTCCAGAATCCGTAAGCAATAATAAAAGCCTTGTAGGAGGAGTTACACCGTCAACGGGCTCATCAATTGGCCCAATAGAAACCTGAGCTGTGTTGACAATTACATCAGGTTTCAGGTTGGCGAATGTCTCTAGTTCTGAAAGATTAATTTTAGTTACTATTCCGGCCCCTGCTTGAATATACCGAAGCCCTGAGGTCGGTGAATACTCTTCATTAGTCGTTGTTAAACCCTCCAGAGAGGTGCCAGAACGATCAAATTCAAGCCCGTAATAATGAGTAAGATCCCCAATCGTTATCTCATGTATAGTAGGCACATTAACGGCACCACTACTCGATACCTCACTATAATAAAAATCAATCTTTGTGATTTCAGGCTCCAAAACTATACCGAATGCATTTGATGAGTTATCCTCTGTTTGAAATGCCAATCCGGGGAAAGTTGACTCAAAAGCCTCTTGAGTTGCTACCTCTGGGCTTTCATTTCTCATGAGTTCAAATAGCTCATTGGCAAAATCCATATCCACATTTATCGTATAAACTGAATCAAGCTCATCTATCAAAATATTGCCTGCAGCCACCAACTCGTTTGAAATAGCAGTGCTATTAGTTGTAATATGTAGAGTGTCTTCAATCTGTTCAGATAGTAAGCTCACCTTAAGACGAACAGTCTTAGCAAAGTCCTTATATAAATACCCAAATTTAATACTCAGTTTGACACTGTCTAAAACAGCCTCTTCCGATATAGCTTTTAGGTCAGTAACATTAAGCTGCATTTTGGCATAACTGGTTGCCTTAACCTTTCCAACATCTGGGTCATCAATATCCCCAATAAATCCAACACCAAGGTTTGTGGATGAAATAGAATCCAATAAAACAACAGAAGAGCTAGTACCTACTGTCTCTACCGAAAATTCTACAGGTGAAATGTCATCTGAACCAAACCCAAAATCTCCATTCTTCTCACAAGAAAACAAAAGAGTGAGGCCTAACATTAAGGCCCCAATGCTTTTAATCTTACCCAACAAGTTCATTATATAAATTATAATAAGAGTCTAAGAAATTATCATCCTTTTCAATTGTATCTACTTTCTTAAGCTTTTCAATCTCAGCCACTAGGTCATTCAAGCCTTCGTGACCTTCTTCTTCGGCTCTAATGACAGCATCTGCATATTCAGCACCTGTCTTAATAAACCCAGCAAAGTCAGCAGATTTTAAGTTCTCCAGCATACTGTCATCAATGTCCATCATCTTCACCTTATCAAGCAAATCTGCATCAAACTGATGCGAGAAAGCATTGTTATAGATTGTAAAGATTGATTTCGTATTCTGGAATATAGGATCGTTTTTATAAGTTGTCTTTAAGTAAAGTGGAATCAAACTAGTCATCCAATCATTACAATGAACGATATCTGGAGCCCAGCCTAATTTCTTCACTGTTTCAAGAACGCCTTTACAGAAGAAAATTGCCCTTTCGTCATTATCTGCATAGAAATTATTCTCCTTGTCAACGAAAACCGACTTTCTATGAAAATAGTCTTCATTATCAATAAAATAGACTTGAAGCTTGGCATTCGGAATTGACGCTACCTTAATTACTAAAGGCTTTTCTTCATCACCCACAGAAATGTTGATACCTGAAAGTCTGACTACTTCATGTAGTCTGTTTTTTCTTTCGTTAATAAGTCCGAAACGAGGAACTAGAATCCTTATTTCCATACCTCTCTCCTGCATCGCTTGTGGAAGTTTTCTCACAAAATCAGCAACAGCAGAGGTTTCTAGAAACGGATTGATTTCACTCGCAACGTAAAGAATTCGAAATTTTGACATAATTAATGGAAATTTAATGACACCTTCATTTGGAAAATGAGCACAAAATTACTCCATTTTCCCGAAAAAACCTTGATTTATCTAAAAAAGCGTTGTTAATAAGCGTTAATTAGATTATCCTTCGCGATCAAATGAACACCTTCAAAAAAATAGAGGAACTCCGTGCCGAGCTTCTCAATCATCGTCTCAAAAACAAGAAGATTGGCCTAGTCCCAACGATGGGTGCATTACATCAAGGTCACATTTCGCTGGTTGAAAAGGCGAAGGAAAAATCGGATGTGGTTGCTGTTTCTATCTTTGTTAACCCTACCCAATTCAATAATCCTGAAGACCTAGAAAAGTACCCTAGAAATATCGAGCGTGATTTAGACCTATTAAGCAAAGCTGGCTGTGACATTGTCTTTACTCCCGATGTTGCTGAAATGTACGGTAATACTCATGACTTAAAAATCAACTTTGGAGTACTAGAAAATTCACTGGAAGGGAAGTTTAGACCTGGACATTTCAGTGGTGTTGGTCAAGTTGTTTCTAAACTATTCAACATATTTCAACCACATAGCGCCTTCTTTGGTCAAAAAGACTTGCAGCAGTTTTTCGTAATTAAAAAACTGATAGATCAACTCTCCTTCCCTATTGACTTGCACATGGTTCCTACAAAAAGGGAAAACAATGGCTTGGCAATGTCCTCTCGAAATGAACGACTTAACCAAGAAGAAAGACTAGAAGCAGGCCTTATCTATAAAACCCTTCAAGAATCGGCTGACGCGATCTTAAATAACACACCAATAAACCTTGTAATTGAGCGAACCAACGAACTATTCAAGGAAAATCAACGTTTGACTCTTGAATATTTCGAAGTAATTGAAACTGACAATTTTACAGGAATTTCCACAGTTTCGGACCCAAAGAAAACAGCACTTTGTATAGCCGCTGAAATTGGAAAAGTGAGGTTAATAGACAACTTACTTTTAAATTATTAGCTTTGCGGTCGCATTTTAAGAAGGTATGCAGATAGAGGTTTTTAAATCAAAAATTCACAGGGCAAAAGTAACACAGGCTGAGCTGCACTATGTTGGTAGCATCACGCTTGATGAACACTTAATGGAGGCCTCCGGAATCATTGAAAATGAGAAGGTTCAAATTGTAAACGTGAACAACGGTGAGCGATTTGAAACTTATGTAATCAAAGGAGAAAAGGGCAGTGGTACGGTTTGCTTAAATGGCCCTGCGGCCCGAAGAGTTCAAGTGGGCGATATCATTATTGTCGTTTCATACGGAATAATGGATTATGAAGAAGCCAAAACCTTCAAACCCAAAATTGTTTTCCCTGACAAGAACAACAGGCTAGCTTAACGCTATTTTGAAAATCAGCTCGAAAGATATCCTCAAACTTATTCTGTCCCTTGGGATCACAGGATACATCCTGTATAGTAGTTCAAAAACTACAGATTGGAATCAAATCTGGGAAGCCTTAAAAAGCTTCAAATACGAATGGATTTTACTAAGTGTTTTACTGTCTCTTTTTAGCCACGGTTTAAGGGCATATAGATGGGCAATGCTCTTAGGCACCCAAGGCCCTCGACCAAGTACATGGACCGCATTTCTGGCTGTAATGGTATGTTATTTAGGTAATATGGCCATTCCTAGACTAGGGGAAGTTGCCCGTTGCACTATTATGAAGGAAGAGCAAAACATCCCAGTTCCCTTTTCATTAGGCACCGTAATTACAGACCGGCTTTTGGATTTGTTTATGCTTATGCTGTTGACCTTATTCCTATTGGCCATGCAGTTCAGTTTGCTCAAATCGTACTTTATCCAAAAAGTAGATGATAAATTGCCCTTTTTAATTGCGCTTTGGCCTTACCTGGCTTTAGCTGGGATACTTGGCTTTCTATTCGTTCTTTT
>CAXBPM010000368.1:0-3963 GCA_963977345.1 uncultured Roseivirga sp. | reverse complement strand
CAGCATTACATCTTCTCGACAGTTCAGTGCAGGCAAATTACAGTTCATTGCATTGCGGTTTTTTCTTGCTTCACATCTTCCCATCATTGTAAGGTCGATTAGCCATTTGGCACATCGGCAAGAGGTCAGTCCGATAGGTCATCGGGAACTCAAAACAACAAAGACAGTTGAAAAGGCAGGTTTGGTCACCTGCCGGCAACTGCCTAAAAAAGAAACAAACTATGAAAAACCGAAGCACAAAAACTCGAAGTATGATTATGGGAATGGCCGTTGCCTTATGGGCAATGCTTTCCTTAGCGAATGATCTTTCTGCAAAACAAATTACTGTTTCAACCTCCAGGTCTAATTCCAACTCTACCAGCATTTCACAAAAGAACGGCACCTACCGTTTCTCTAGCAAGCAAGGCAACAACGGCATTGAAATAGAATATGAAGGCGACATCGCATTTACAGATGATGACAAAGCCATCAAATCAATTTCCAGAGATGGTTATATCAAAATAAGGAAAACCTCTTTTGGCGAAAGAAGAGAGTTATTGGCTGAAGGAAATTCTGCTGGAACTATTGACTATCAGTTTTACGAAGGTCGAAGAAGGGCCGATTTTGATGCCGCTGCACAAAAATGGTTGGCCGATGTATTGCCCGAAGCCATTCGCGCTACTGGCATCGGAGCCGAAAGCAGAACCCAAAGAATTTACGCCAAAGGTGGTCTTGATGCGGTTTTGAAAGAAACCAGCCAGATTAAAAGTGATCACGTGAGCCAAATGTACCTTAAAGCAGTACTCGGCAAACAAAACCTGAACAATAAAGAACTGGTGAAAATAGCGGCTTATGTGCCTGCTAACTTAAGCTCTGACCATTACATCACCGAAGTTTTTAAGGATTACAGCACCCTGTTTCTTAAGAATAATGAAACGACAGAAGCATTCTTGACTGCCATTGGCCGAATGGATTCTGATCATTACGTAAGCCTCATCCTTATGCGTGCTTTGAAAGAAGATTTAAGTGATGCCATGATTTCCAAAGTGCTAGATGCTGCCGAGAGAATGGACTCTGACCATTACAAAACTGAGGTGATAAAAAAAGTAATGGATAGAAAAGACCTTTCAAGCAGCGCGGTAAACAGAATCGTGAAAGCCACTTCCGACATTGATTCTGATCACTACGCTACTTTGATTTTACGAGAGGCTTTGGACAGACCCAACTTGACAGATGAAGCCTTTGAAAGTCTGATGGAGGCCATTTCCAATATTGATTCCGATCATTATGTAACGGAAACCATGCGTGGCCTTTTAAGACAAAGCAATCCTTCCGACAGAGTAGTAGAAGCAGTGATCAAAAGAGTTGGTCGTATGGATTCTGATCATTACAGAACCTTAGTGATCAATGATTTGATGGAAAATCAGCAGATTTCGAAAAAATATTTCAATGACCTTTTGGTCACGGTTAATGATGTTGGCTCCGACAATTACGCTGCCCAAATATTGAAAAGTGTGTTGCGCGAGCAAGATCTTTCTGATGAAAACTACGACAAGGTATTGAGCCGAGTAGCCAACATTGATTCGGACTTTTATAAAGTAGGCATTTTGAAAGATGTGCTTAATGCCAGAGACTTGAACAAAACGCACATGATCAGCATCTTGAAAACGATCTCTAGCATCGGCTCAGATTATTATAAGTCTGAAGTATTAAAAAGCGCTTGTAGTTCCGTAAGTGGTGCTGACGCAGAAGTAAAAGACTTATTTAGGTCGGTGGCTAAAACGATTAAATCAGATACTTATTACGGCAAAGTGGCCCGTTGTATCGACTAAGATTTTCTGTCCAAAAGAGAGGGGTGTGGAAATCCGGTTTCGAATATATTTCTATAGACCATCATTTTGCCCCTCTCTTTTTCTTAAATTTCTATCCAACCAACTTTAATCTATGCCCAAGCTTATCCGGCTTGTACTTTTTACCGTCATTGGAATTCTATTTCTAGAATACCTCTATTATAGCGAATACGATCTACTACCAAATATCTATAAAGAGGCTCCGCTGTATATTTTCACCATTATCACCAGTATGCTTTCGGGCTTGGCCATTAGCAGTATCAACTTAAAGTTGAATGAAAAACTACCTTGGCGCAAAAGCATCTTGCAGCGCTTTATCGCTGGATTGGCCTTTGATTTTCTCGCCCTCGCCATTATTCTTTTGACCTTAAATTGGTTGGCTGGCATTTCAGGAGCGATTGATTTTCACTTGTTCGAGGCAGCACTTACAGAAAGCCAGCTGGAAGTCAAAGTCATCATTCTGTGCTTTATTCTGCTGTTCATTGTTACGCTGGTGGAGTTCAATACTTATTCGTACAGCGAGTTTTCGGTGGGCCAAATTCGGAAGTTAAAATCGGAGCGAAAACAACTTGAGTTTCAGTTTGAAGCCCTTAAAAGTCAGCTCAGTCCACATTATTTATTCAATAGTATGAACACCATTTCATCCCTGATTTATCGAGATCCTCAAATCGCAGAGAACTTTATTCGCAACCTGGCTGAAACATTCAACTATGTTTTGAATACCAAAAACGTAAAGCTGGTCAGTCTAAAAGAAGAAATTGAAGCCCTGAGAGATTTTAATTATTTGTTGGGCATCCGCTACGGAAATGCACTTGATCTGAAAATTGAAATTGATGATGCTACGCTTTCTTTTCCAATCCCGCCTTTGAGCCTCCAGCTTTTGGTAGAAAATGCGGTAAAACACAATGTGATTTCTGATGATGAACCGCTAAGGATCAACATTAGAAATGACGAGCATCACCTCATCGTGTTGAACAACAAAACCGAATCGCCCACCAAAACCAGCTCGCATAAAGTGGGCCTCGACAATATAAAGAAGCGATATGCCTTTTTTACCGTGCGAGAAGTAGAGGTAAAAGACGAAGATTATTTTGAAGTGAAACTGCCGATTCTGAAAGATTCATGAAAAAGAACCTACTAGATCAGCCGCTTTTCCGCATTACCGTGCCTCCCATTTATGGGCTGATGATGTATTTTTTGATTCTGTTATTGAACAACGACCTCAGCCAAATTACAGAAACCGTCCTCACCCAAGAGTTACTGCTTTGTGTAGTCCTCGCCTTTCTTACTTCTGAATCGCTGCGCTTTACCATTGTGCTCTTCGAGAAAAAAGTGGGGCATGAACTAAGGAGAACAGGCAATATCACTTTGCTCTTTTTTACTTCTTTACTGATTTCAGCAGCCATCATCTTCGCTGCGGTATATTATTACTTCTCTGAAATAGAAGGCAATTCTTACTTTGTGCTTTATCAGTCCAACCTGATTAAACTCGTTTCCATTTACTCCATTAGCGGCCTGCTTTACACACTTTTCTACCTGAGCATTTATTTCCTTTCCGTTAAAAATGAAACTGAAATAAAGCGTGAAGACCTCAAGCGCCAAAACCTAGAGCATCAGCTCGAAATCTTCAATAATGAAATCAATCCAAAGCTGCTTTTCCAAAGTTTGGAAACACTCATTGCCTTGGTGCACCACAATATAGATGCTGCAGAAGATTTTGTGGACAGGCTGTCATTGGTCTATCGTTACATTTTAGATAACCGAAAAAAGGAATTGGTAAAAGTGGAAGACGAGCTTCAGGCCACCAAAAACCTGTTCCTCCTTTTTAAAGAAAAGTACCCCGAACAAATCAGCTTAACTATTGCCCCTTGGAGTGGAGAAAAAGGAAAATTACTGGTGCCGAATTCATTGCCGATGTTGCTAGACTGTGTGGTAAACAGCACAATCATTTCTAGCTACCAACCTTTAAATATTCGCATTAGCTTTGATGAAGAAGGTTACCTCGTAATGCAGTACCAAGAAAATGATAAATTGAGTTTGGATGCGATGATTAAGAAAAGGCATAAAAACCTGCATCAGGCCTTTGCTTATTTTTCAGACAAGCCCGTAATCCAAATCAAGGCCTATGGTGACG
>CAXBPM010000367.1:0-3981 GCA_963977345.1 uncultured Roseivirga sp. | reverse complement strand
CGTCAAAATTGTAAGGGCAAGTAAGCTATAAGTAAAAGAGTGTTTTCTCATGTTAAGTAATGTTTTCTAAAGGACTTTTGAAGCAATTGACGCTGTGTCTTTTAGATGCGAATGAATCTAGTTGGTTTTTGACTCGTAAAAAAGTGTTAGTTGTTAGATGGTTTCAAATTTCAATAGGTTTGTATTTTAGCTCAAATCTCACTTTGTCTCCCGGCTTAAATTGAGCCAATCGGTCTAAATCAGTTGAACTTACATTGGCGATTCTTGGGTAGCCGCCTGTGGTTTGAGCATCGGCCATTAAAACGATGGGTTGACCTGAATTGGTGATTTGTATGGTGCCTGGAATCACTCCTGACGAAATCACTTCTACCTTTTGGGTATAGCCCTTAAGCGCTTCTTTTAGTCTGTAACCCATTCTATTCGAATCTTGACCAATGGTGAAGCTGTCACCAAAAAAGCATTGCTTTTCAACAGCAGAAAATACCTCAAACTCTGGCCCAGGATACACCTTTATGGGCGCTTCAATAGATAGACTTGGTCTTTCACTTTCAGAAATGGCAATAATAGGTTGCTCCTTGCCACGGATGATCTCTATGATCTGATCTTTTGCAATTATGCTATCAGGCGTAGTTTGGGCAGTGTTGGTAGCCGAAGCACTATAACTTCCTAACCAACTTTGAATGTCCCACCTTCCATTGATGGCCAAATAGGCCCTGCAACCTGTAACTGGTTTGCCAAAGCTTAGCATATCACCGTGATTGATGTTGATGGTTTTGAATTGCGGGATTATACTTCCGTTAATTTCAGCAGAAAGGTTGGCTCCAGTAATTGCAATTTGACATTGGCCTTCGAACTGAATTTTCGGCCCTAATAAAGTGATTTCTAAAACTGGGGAATTAGCATCGTTGCCTACCAACTGATTAGCAAGTTGAGCCGAAGCTTTGTCCATGGCTCCGTTAATTGGGATGCCTAAATCTTGCACGCCCTGTCTACCCAAATCTTGTATGGTAGTTTGTAAACCCGATTTTAGAAAATGTAGCCTAGCCATAATATTCTTCTAAGTTGAATGTATTGCTGGATACTTGCTTTTCTATCTCCTCAAATTCCACAGAGGAAATGGACTTGAACTTCACAGCATCACCCGCTTTGAAAAGCGTAGGGTTTTCTGCTTTGGGGTTAAAAGTAGGGATGGGGGTACGGCCTATAATTTGCCATCCACCCGGTGCATTCGCGGGGTAAATTCCAGTTTGCAAACCCGCCAAGCCGACCGAACCTGCCAAAACTTCTTTTCTGGGGTCTGTTTTTCTAGGGCAGAATAATTGCTCAGGCAGACTTCCCAAATAGGCGAAACCCGCTACAAAACCGAGCATGTATACTTTGTAAGTTTCTAGGCAGTGTGTATCAATGATTTCCTGCTGTGTCAAGCCAGTCTTTTCCGTTACCTCACTCATGTCGAGCGCGTGTGGTGCCTCATAGCAGACAGGAATTTCAATGAGCCTTGGATTTAAGTTAAGATCGGTCGATTGGCTTTTTGAGGTGATTTCTTCAATTTGTTTAGACAGTGTTTTGAACGAAGTTTGGTCACCAAAGCCCACTGTGAGTGAGCAGTAAGCCGGAATGAGAAAAGTGACTTCTTTGACCTCTTGAAGTTGTTTAAAAAGTGAAAGCACTTGATTGTTGATGACTATATCAATTTTTTGCTCAAAGTTTACGAGCAAAGCTGAATCACCAAAGGGTACAATTTTCATGGTGTTGAAAAGGCTTTTTGCGTTATCCCGTTTTCTTTCAAACCTGATTTAATCGCTTTTAGAATTTCCACCGCTTGAGGATTATCACCATGAATGCAAAAGCTTTGGGCTTTCAGTTCAACCTTTTCACCATCTAGCGTTTGGGTATAGCCATTCTTAACCACCGACAATACTTGATTGACAGCATCTTCAGCATTATGAATTACTGAGTTTTCTTTTGCTCTGCTCATCAGCTTTCCGTCAGCTTCATACCTTCTGTCGGCAAAAGCTTCGGCAATAAAAGTCATACCTTCTGCTTCTACAATTTGCTTCATATGACTGCCCGCTAAGCCCATGATCATAAGGGTTGGATCAATGGATTTAATGGCTTTTACAACGGTAGAAGCTTCCTTTTCATTCTTGGAGATTTCATTGTAGAGGGCACCGTGGGGTTTTACATATTTCAGTTGCCCTCCAGCGCTTTCAACCATTCCTTTTAAAGCGGCTACCTGATATTTGATAGAGGCAGATAATTCTTCGGTAGACATTGGGATAACCCTTCTACCAAAACCCTGTAAATCAGGATAGGCAGGGTGCGCACCAATTTGGACACCATAGGCAATGGCCATTTCTATGGTTTTCTGAATATGGTAAGGGTCGCCAGCATGCATGCCACAGGCAATATTGGTAGAGGTGATGTGAGGGAAAATATCCTTGTCATTGCCAACTATAAAGTTGCCATAGCTTTCTCCCATGTCACAATTGATATCTATTTGCTTCATTTTTGCATGTACTTATGAAGGGATGATAAAGCTGTTTTTCGCACTTTATTTTTCATAAAACCACTCCAGCCCAAAAGCATTCCGGGTAAACCCAATGCCATAGAACACCACTTCCACATGTTGAAATGATCTTTGTGGTAAACAATTTTTCCCTCTTCAATGATAAACTCAGCCGTAATCTTGTTATGCACTACTCGGAGTGTTTTACTGAAAACGTAAATGGCTGTCCATTGTGCTTTGGCTTTACCGTTGGTGACATCGAGTATTTTATGGGTCACCGTTAAATCCTTTCCGCCTCTTTCTATCAACATCGACCACATGGAAGTGATCTCTGAATCATTCAACCTCCCAAAGGCTGGGTCTTCGAATACTGCTTGCTTGGCATAACAGGCATTCATGGCTTCGGCATTCTTTTGGGCAAAGGCAGTGTAAAACTGATCGATAAGTAGGCGGTTCTCTTGTATCGACATAAGGCTGTGGAGTTAAATTTTACTCAATATAACCTTCTTTCTTGAACCAATTGTAGGCTCGACCGATGGCATCTTTTACGGTAAGGTCAGGTTCGTAACCCAACTCTTCTTTGGCCTTACTTCCATCTAAATGCTGGCCGTAGGCCAAAATGGCAACTGCCGTTGAAGAAAGTGCAGGAGGAGTGCCTCTAAAAAGCGTGTATTTTATTTCTTGTGTTTTGGAGATGAACTTAGCCATGTTCAAAGGAATCGTCTTTTTGATCATTGGAACTTGGGCAATGTCACAAGTCATTTTAATGATTTCTTCTATAGAAGTATTCTCACCCGTGATTAAGTATCGTTCTCCAAAACGGCCTTTTTCTAGTGCCAATAGCAAGCCTCGGGCGGCATCGCCAGCATAAACTGCATTTCGAAGCCCATGAACATAGGCTGGCATTTCTTCATTGGCGACATCTTGAATCAGTCGGCCTGTAGTAGGCGCATGATCGTATTCACCGAAGGTCATACTTGGAATGCCAATAACCAATGGAAGGCCATGTTCAGCATTCATTTTGGCCATATTGTCCATCAACCATTTCACCCTCAAATAGGCGTTTGTGCTTTCTGGCTCTTGTGGATAGTCTAGACTTTCGTTACCTAAACCATTGGGGTTTTTAGGCAGAACAATGGAGCCACCCACATAGAGTGCTCGGCTTACTTTTGCTTCGCGAACGCCATCGATAAAGAACTGCATTTGTAAACGCGCAGTTTTCATTTCTTGGGCCAAAGGTTTGGGTACAGTAGGGTAGTAGCCAGCACAGTTGGCTACATAATCCAGCCCTTCCATTGCTCGAATCATGCTACCTCTGTCGTTGAGGTCTGCAATTCGGCTTTCGAACTGAAGGTCTTTAATGTGGGATAGATTGGAACTTTTGCGATGAATAATCACCACTTCGTATTGTCGTAACTGAGCAGCGATGGCCAAATGGTGACCCAACATGCCTGTGCCACCAATAATGCCAA
>CAXBPM010000366.1:0-4002 GCA_963977345.1 uncultured Roseivirga sp. | reverse complement strand
AGAATTTCACGATCTGTTAATCGCCAACTCAAAGAAGCACGGTTCGACTTCTGATTTTGATATTCAAATTCAACACGCCTCAAATGGCTTCCATAATCGGCAGAAATCATATCGAAGCGCTGCTCGTTTTTAATCGTCTGAATTTGATCCCAGCTTCTAACGGCACCTTGAATGGGCGAAATAAACTTCTGAATTAAGTTTTTCGAATGATCTTCCTCCACTGGCGGCTCTTTGCTCGAATCTCGAATCGTGATGATCACGACTTCCGAGGTGTTCTCCTTGATCCAGTCCTTAAACACATGCAAAAATGTGGTGGCATCTGAAATGCCGTAATTGTCTGAAATCCCAGCATCAGCAATACTCATTTTAGGAGTAGTGGGCAGCGAAATGGAAGGAGAGAAATATGGAAATGTAGCACTCATTCGCAGAGCAGTAAGAAAGCGTAAGCTATCGGGTTGATGCTGGGCTAAAAGCAAGTTAAAATCGACCCCTTGAATTTTCGAATGATCCTTGTTGGCGCCTGTGTTAAAAAAAGCAGTTGGGTGAGGAGAAATATACAGTTTTCGTCCATCGTTGGTAATGGTAGAACCTACAATGAGCAAAGGAATTTCAGCATTGAACTCGGGTGCCCTATAGGTCGAAATTGGGTTATCCAATAAGCCATGAAGGTTAGACTTTAGACGTTGCTCAAACTCATAGCCTCTTTCTTTTTTATACTTGAACCCACCATATTCAAAGCTCCTGAATTTTATAAACAGATCGTTTACCAACAGGGTGAAAATAACTGGATTAAGCACATCCTTACTAATATCAGCTAAGTGTTCATGCGCTTGCGGATCCAAATTTTTCCATGCCAGTTCTCGGTAAAAAGCAGCACCAAATAATCCACCCGATGCGCCTGTAATCATAAAGGTACTGTTCATTAAGTCACCTTTAAAAACCGAATCTGCATGTTGTAAAACATTTGTAGTCCATAAAGCAGAACGTTGACCTCCGCCACTTACAGCAACCAAAACCATTTTGGGTTTATCTTCCTTGAACTTCGCCTTCCAGTTTTCAAGCATCTCTAACATGTATGCTTTAGAGGCTTCTACATTCTCTTCTGAGGTGTATTCTTGAAGGTTTTCTAACTTATATTCTGCCGGAGTGCTTTCGTAATTCAGGCCATAAGCTGGATACTGATAACTAAGAAAATCCGTAGCAAAAACCATATTCAGTAGAATAAACACACCTAAGATCCCACTGATAATCCATGACCTAAACCAGAAACTCAAAGCACCAGTCAGCATTACAATCATAGTGAGTAATAAAGTACCAGAGGCAGCCGCAGGAATTTGAAAGATGGCTACGTCCTGAAAAAGCCCCAAGCTAAAAATAATCACCAGCACCAATGACTCTATAATAATCGCATTTCGCTGATTCTGAAGAAAGACCCTCAAAATTGCCATTCGATCATAGTACTCTTCGAAACGTCTGGTAGAATAAACTTTGAAATTGAGACTCAAATAATAATTCACCTTTACTCTACTCCTTTTCAAGGCTTGTAACTTCCTGAAAGCCTTTAGTTTTTGGCTGTTCGTTCGTTTCAACTTTAGCTGTTGGTTAATTCCAAGTACTTTAAAGATGTCACGATTGGTTTTAAAGAAGTAGGCAAATAGAAAGAATAAAAAGGCTATACAGCCGATCAATACGCCTGCAACTTTCATAAGAGCTTCAGCCCCTCCTCCAACTCCAGCTTCATTCTGGAATTCAATAATATTAATCAAATAGAACACTAAAAACCCGAAAGGGATGAGCGAGTTATTTACACAAAAGTGAGCCAAGGGTTTGGGTAAAGTACCCAAAAAAGGAAATCTAAAGCCGTCTAGAATATAGCTGGTAATATTAAAGGCCATTCCAAAGCCGGCTATGGCAACTCCCATAATGATAAAGCCCCAAATAGAAACCTCATCTAAATAAACAGGATCTAAGAACAGATAGGGTACACCTAAATTCTCTCCAAAACTGCCCCCTACTGCCGAAAACAAAACGAACCAGTACACCAATAAAAATTGGTTGTATTTAACATGTACAACAAGCAGTTGCACAGGAAAACTGGACCATATTTTTTTTAATAACTTCAATTAGCTTTCTCTACGGGTTCCAGCGTATAACTCATATTCCAACAGACGAGAGTCGATTTTCGCATTATAAAATTCAATCTTTCTTTTGGCACGTAACCCAATTGTTTTGGCCAAATCTAGGTTTCCGGTAAACACATAACCCATGTATCCTTTGCACTGCTGTTTGAAAAAATCGCCAATGGCAGAGTAAATTTCTTCCAAATCCTTATCGGCTCCAAGTCGTTCTCCGTATTCTGGGTTGAACATAACTACTCCAGTTTCTTCAGGGATTTCAGTTTCTCTGAAATCACAAACTTGGAAATCGATCAAGTGATAAACACCCGCGGTTCTAGCATTCATTTTCGCAGAAGTAATCGCTCCACCGTTGATGTCTGATGCGATAATTCTAAAGTCGAGCTGACTTTTTCGTTGCAACTGCGCTAGGCGTATATAGCCTTGCCATGATTCTTCGCTATATCCATTAATGTGCATAAAACCGAAGTTTTCACGAAACAAGCCTGGAGCAGTATTGGTCGCTATCAAGGCTGCTTCAATGGCCAAAGTACCACTACCGCACATTGGATTTACGAATGTGCTCTTTTTGTCCCAATTACTGGCAATGATGGCCGAGGCCGCCAAAGACTCAATCATTGGAGCTTTGCCTGGTATTTTTCTGTAACCATGCTTAGCAATAGTTTCCCCAGAAGTATCGAAGTAAACACGTACTTTTTCGTCCCTCCAGTACAAATGAATGACAGTGCCATCTTTATCTGAACCTGAATCGGGGCGTTTACCCGTTTTCTTTACGAATCGGTCGGCAATTGCGTCTTTCGCTCTGAGGTTGGCAAAACGATCATCGGTAATGGTGTCGTTACGCACGTAAGAGGTGATCGAGAAATAATCATCTATATCGAAATAGTCTTCCCACGGAATCTTGGATAATTCTTTATACAACTCATCTGCATTGACGGCCCTGAATCTTTTGATTTGAAAAAGCACACGTCCCGCTGTTCGCAAAAACATATTCAGCTTTAAGCAATCATCCATAAAACCGTTTACTTCAACTTCGGTGATGCCCTGACTTTCCACCTTAAAACCCAAAGCCTCAATCTCTTGAGCAAGCCAAGGGCTTTGTTTTGGAAAACAAGTGACAACAATCTGACTGGGGTAAGGGAATACTTGGCTCATATTGGCGTGAAGTACCGAAATTTTTAACAAATTATTCGACTTCGAGAAGATAGCTGATATAAAACTTATAAACCAGCAATAATTCTGAAGGAATGTCGGGCAAGTTTCTTCGATAGAAATTTCAAATCTCTACTGTTTTCATCAATATCAATTGTATTTTTGACCCCTCATTTAAAGAATGGAACTATGAAAACTTGGTTTACCTGTAAGGTGAAATATATGAAGGAAGACGAACAAGGTCGCACTAAAAGTGTGAGCGAAACGTATTTGGCCGATGCCCTTTCTTTTACCGAAGCTGAAGCTAAAATCTACGAAGAAATTGGTCAGCGTGTAATGGGTGAATTTCAGGTTACTGGTATTGCAAAAAGCAGAGTTACCGATGTCTTTGAATACCCAGATGCCGACACTTTCTTTTATTGCAAAGTGGTGTACGTGGCAGCCGATGCAGATTCTGGAAAAGAAAAGAAGATTGCTAACCTAATGATGGTAACCGCCAGCGATGTAAAGCAGGCCTACGAACGTATTCGTGAAAGCTTGAATAATATGTTGGTTACTTTCACTATTCCTGAAGTGAAGGAATCGCCAGTTTTGGAAATTTTCCATCATTCGGCAGAACAGAAAGTACCTGAAGGCTTTAAGCCTATTGCTGAAGTTCAGGGTTCACCAGAAGAAGACGAAGATGATGAAGAAATTTGATCAAGTAAATCCCGCT
>CAXBPM010000365.1:0-4024 GCA_963977345.1 uncultured Roseivirga sp. | reverse complement strand
TTTGAGTCCGTAGAAGACTATGGAGCCTATGATGAGCGTTTTGATCAAGAAGAAAATGATGATCGGGATTTCGAGGTTGGTCAGGTAAAGAAGGCCATTGAGCTTTTGCCTGATGGATATAGATTGGTGTTAACACTTTACTTGATTGAAGGTTATGACCATAAAGAGATTGCGGAAATATTGAGCATTACAGAATCGACTTCTAAGTCGCAGTTCAATAGATCGAAAAAGAAGTTGAGGGATATTTTAAAGGAGGAATTTCAACATGCGGGATAAGCTAGAAGATTTCATGAAAGATAATAAGGAGCAATTCGATACCGAAACGCCAAGGGCTGAGGTGTGGAACAAGATCCAAAAAGGCCTTGACAAGAGTGACAAGGCTACAGGGAATTCCACACATTGGTTCTGGAAAGTAGCTGTTGCAGTATTGCTTATTGCGGTAGCCTATTTGGGTTCCGAAAAGTATTTTGGTACTGATATGAACAAGGAAAGTACCGCCATGCAGGAGTTCAAAGAATTGGAGACTTTCTATACCCAAATGATTTCTGATAAGAAAATGAAGCTATCGGAAGAAGTAGAGACAGGTGAGTATTTCAGCTTTCTGGAAGCTGATATTCAATCCCTGGATCAGAATTATGAAGAGTTGAAAATTACATTTGAAAGTGGACAAGAAACGCCTCAGCTTAAAAGTGCCTTGGTGCATTTGCTCAAACAAAAGCTTTATTTGATCGAAAAGCAATTGGAGATTCTTGAAGAATCTAAAAGCGAAACGTCTGAGGGGGTTAGCTCACTTTAAATAGGCTCAATTCAACTTCGTTAGAATCGAGGATACTTCCCTTTTCGCATTTCAAAACACGCTTAGGATAGTTCTTAATGAGGTTATAATCGTGAGTGGCCATCAGAATTGAAGTTCCACCTTTATTGATTTCCATAAAAGTCTGGAAAATTCCATCAGAAACTTCAGGGTCTAAATTTCCTGTCGGCTCATCGGCAATTAAAAGCAAAGGATCATTAATCAAAGCCCGAGCAATAACCACTCTTTGTTGTTCACCGCCAGAAAGTTGATGCGGCATTTTACTAGATACAACTCCTAAACCAACACGCATTAGGACTTCGGCCAATTTACTCTTCATCTTGGCTTTGTTTTTCCAGCCTGTGGCTTTCATTACAAAAAAGATGTTTTCAGCAACCGAACGGTCAGGAAAGAGTTGGAAATCTTGAAATACAACGCCTAGTTTTCTTCTTAAAAGTGGTATGTCCTTACGCTTTATGTTTTGGATGTCGTGAGTAGCAATTCTAATTTTGCCTAAACGAAGCGGCAAATCAGCATAAAGGGTCTTTAGCAGAGAACTTTTTCCACTTCCGGTTCTACCTACCAAATACACTAACTCTCCTTTATTAATAGAAAGATTGATGTTATTCAATACGGTTTTATCGTCCTGAAAAATGGTGGCATCTTCGATGCGAACAATGGGTTCTCCTGAAAAAGGCATAATTTAAATATCCAGCTTTTGAAGTTTACCGAAAGGTAAGCTATTGATTACTTCTTGCAATTCTTCTTCCTTTCCTTCCAAGTCGTACTTTTCTAACTTTTTTAACGGTCGGTCGGCACGGAAGTATGCTATGAGCACGAAATTTTCGTCTCTTAATTGAATGTAATCTGGGATTTTCGCTTTCCCCTTTACTTTAATGATGTACATATTCCTTGATAACTTCGGGTCATTTGCATAACCCGAAGTTGGAACTAAAGTTTTATCCATTTGCTTTGGCGTGGTCGGCAAGAAATTGAGCCAAACCTTTGTCTGTTAGCGGATGGTTCAACAAGCTCGTGATTACTTTCAGCGGACAAGTGGCAACATCTGCACCAATTTCGGCACACTGTAACAAGTGCATTGTATGACGTACAGAAGCAGCAAGTACTTCGGTAGTATAACCGTAATTGTCATAAATCTGGCAAATTTGCCCGATTAACTCTAAGCCGTCAAAACCAATGTCGTCAAGTCTTCCAATAAATGGAGAAACATATGATGCACCCGCTTTGGCTGCCAATAAAGCTTGGCCAGCAGAGAATACTAAAGTACAGTTGGTTCTGATGTTTTCAGCTGTAAAGGTTTTAATGGCTTTAATGCCATCCTTTGTCATCGGCACTTTTACAACGATTTTGTCATCGATTTGAGCCAATTCACGACCTTCTTTCAACATACCTTCGTAATCGGTAGCGATTACCTCAGCACTTACGTTGTCGTCTACAATATCACAAATCGCCTTGTAATGGGCTATTACGTTATCGTGGCCAGAAATGCCCTCTTTAGCCATTAAAGAAGGGTTGGTGGTTACACCATCTAACACGCCTAAGTCGTAGGCTTCTCTTATTTCATCAAGATTCGCGGTGTCGATAAAGAACTTCATTTTGATCTATTTTAGATTGATTTGCAATGCATTACAAAGCTAATCTTTTTGTTTGCTTAGGAGGACTTTCGGAACACAACTTTTTATTAGAGGTATGAATTTTTAAATCAAATACCCTAGTTTAGGTTCTCTAGCTTTTTCACCAAAGCAAAAGCATCACTTTCCAGCGGCAGGTAGCCATATTCGTAACAGAAATAATAAGTAGCTCCTGCTTTTGTGGTGTAGGTTGAAGTATGATAATTGAAGTCGAAACCCTTTTCTACAAGTTTGTTTCTGGTGGTTTTTGATTTACCATCGGGATTGAGTTCTTCCAAAATACGTCTGTTTCTTCTCAGTAGGTTATGCACGTTTCGAACATAGTTATTTGAGTCGCTATTCTGACGGTTATTGAAGGTATTGCGACATTGATCTGAGCAGAATTTCTTATCGATTCTGCCATACATCGCATCTCCACATTCTAAACATTGCCTTTCTTCCATGCTGAAAAATATAAAAAATGAAAACTCACTATATTTTGTGGTGGATGTTAAGTTATTGTAAAAGAGTGATATATCCAATTGTAAACGGTTACAAACGAATGTTACCCGACTACAAATGCTTACCAACCGACTTTGCTTTTCCAGCGGCTGTTACTTTGCTATCGTCAATTCGGAATTACAAAACGAACGGACAGTAAACGTTAAAATTAAACCATTTATATCATGAGAAATTTAAGAAACAGTGTACAGTTGATCGGAAGATTAGGACAAGATCCAGAAGTAAAAAATTTAACTACGGGTAAAAAGCTTACCACGTTTTCATTGGCCACCACGGATGCTTACAAAAATGCAGACGGAGATAAAATAGAAGATACACAATGGCATAATGTCATTGCCTGGGGAAAGGTGGGAGAGATTGCTGCTGAGTATTTAAAGAAAGGTGCGGAAGTTTGTGTGGAAGGAAAGTTGGTACACAGGTCGTATGAAAACTCGGCTGGTGAAAAACGATTTGTAACAGAAATTAATTTAAACGAATTGTTGATGATGGGCGGAAAGAAATGAAACGACTTCCTATAAACGAGAAATGCATAGACGGCTAGGGTTGTCTATGCATTTTTAATTACTCTACTTTAAAGTTTTTTGTCTTATCCAATAATTCCAGTAACTGAAATAAGTGTTTGGTAAGCGATGAATGTTACGAAAACAGCAACTACTAATTTTGTTAAAGAATTAGTTTTTTTAGAAGTAGAAGTTTGTGTCGTTGCAGTTGTCATAATATTCGTGTTTAAATGTAATAGTAAGTATCCAAATAGAGTGCCAGTGGCCAGAGGGACTTTAAACGTGCTTTTTGCTGTTGTGCCAGTCTCGAATTGGGAATTCGTATGTTGCTTGGGAATTATTAATGAAGGAAATGAAGACTGACTTAGTGAATTGAGAGGAGGAGAGTGTGAATGGGTCTTACTGAAAACAGTAATGCATAGACGGCTAGAGTTGTCTATGCATTTTTGATTACTCTAATTTTAGTTTTTTGGCTTAGCCAATAATTCCAGTTACTGAAATAAGCGTTTGGTAAGCGATGAACGTTACGAAAACAGCAACTACTAATTTTGTTAAAGAATTAGTTTTTTTAGAAGTAG